>JAAYQD010000093.1 GCA_012519465.1 Candidatus Cloacimonadota bacterium | reverse complement strand
GGCGGTGAGGTTGTTAGCATCCATCACGCCGACGTTGTTGAGGCTGAGATTGAGGGAGATAATTTCTCCGGGCTCTGCCATGCCGTTGCCATTGGGATCGGTGATGGTGAGAGGGCTCACGGTGACGTAGGGCCCTTCATTGGGAACCACCTGAATGCTGGCAATGGTGGGCTTTACCAAAGAACGGGTGATCACAATATCAGCCATTCCCGGCTCTTCAAAGGGGGTGTAGTAAAGGGTGAGCTCTCCAGAGGGGCTTGCCAGGCCGGTGCCGTGCAACACGCCATTCATGGAGATAGCTACATAGCTGTAAGGATCAGCCACTAATTCCATGGAATCCATGCCTAAGAAGATGGTGTCTGGCAAATCGGCGATATTATCTGTGGGAATGCCCAAATAGGGGATAAGGCTGGGATCGCCCATCACGGAATACACTTCCCAGTAATAGTTTGCACGGGTGCTGTTGGATTGCACCACAGCCATATTGCCCATAAAGATGGTGGCAGCAACGCTGTTTGACCAATCTTCAAAAGGTTCGCCGTTTTCATGGAAGAGGGCGTCATAATTGCCGGTGCGTCCGGGTACAAAGGGAGAGCCTGAGCCGCTGGAAGGGATGGGCGGTTTGTAGCCCACAGCCCACCAATAGTCTTCATCCCAATAGGTGTTATTGGTACCGCCGATATACACCACAGCGCCTTTATCCACGGCACGCAGCCAGGCTTCGGCAAAGCAGATGCCAACATCAAAGGCGCTGGTCACGCAGCAGTTACCCACCACGACGGGGTATTTGTTGGTGTTTTGCAGGTTGTTTACGTTGGAAATGGTGAAGGAGGGATCGGCCCAGGAGGTTTCACTGCCGTGGGCGGTGTAGTTTACATAGCCGGCGCCTTCGGAAACTCTTTGCACAATCTGGCTGGCAGATGAGCCGGATGCGGGATACAGGAAGGTTTGGCTATCGATGCCGTGGGAGGGATTGAAATAGTTTGTGGTGGCATAATTGATGGCACCATTGGCATGAGAGGTAGACCAATAGCTATCCACTCCGGCGATGAGCACGGATTTGGCAAGATATGAATCATCCGGCATAGTGTACATTTCATGCATGAGGGTCTTATTCACCTGGTTGGTCACCTCAGCGGGGGTGGTGGCAGAAAAGCGGCCGAAGTACATTTCCGGCAGATAGTCATTGCCCTGCAGACGCACATAAGTGAGGTCTGTGATATGGGCACTGCTGGTAACACCGGTATTGGAGGGCACCTGTGCCACGTCTCCCACTATCATGAGATAGCTGGGGGCAGGGTTTTCAGGGGTGGCAGAATCCCAGATATTTTGCAGATAGCCCTTGATGGCAGATGCCGTGCTGCCGGTTTCGCTGGTGGTTGCCAAGATCACGTTGAAGCCTTCTTTCTTTTTCCAATCCACAAAAGGCTGGAGGGCATCCACAAAGTTTGCCGGCGTGATGATCACATAACCCATGGGATAGCGATTGAGTGAACCTCTGGTGGAGACGGGATTGAGCAGGGTGCTTTGGAAAACGCCATTGAAGGCGGGGGAGTAATATTTATCCCTCAGCTCCTGGGTGGCGGCATGGTTGGCGCCGATAAAATCCACCCTCACCTCAGCTTCACGGATGATGGTGACCTGTTTGAGGGCAGGGTTGTATTGCAGGGGAGTGAAATCCAGGGCGTAAAGACGCATCCCGCGCATGTGTCCCAGCTCTTCCACACGTATTTCAGGATAGCTGGTCCATTGTGATGTGTTATAAAAATCACGCTCTATCAGGAAGGGCATGTCCTCAGGATTGTCACACTTGGGCACTGGAGCCTGACGTGGCATAATGGGATAATTCACACCACGGGTGGCAAGGGAGATGGTCTCCCGGCTGGCACTCACCATGCTTACCGTCACGTTGGCGGCTTCTGGAACTGCGATAATCTGCCGGGAAAGAGGCAGCTTGGGCAGTCCTTCCAGATTGGTGGTGGCATAATATGGTACGCTGAGATCGGTAAATCTCCCTTCCGGGGTGTCGATCTCTTCATAAATTAGTTTATCAATCTTGTAGCCCACACTGAGGCCTTCGCGGCTTTCGCTGAGCAGCTGAATATAGCCGGGGCTTTGGGTAAGGGTGATGCTGCCCTGAGAGCCAAGCAATAAAGCTGAGAGGCTTATCAGGACAAGCAGCAGGAACTGTTTTTTCATTTCCTCTCCTATATTTGTTATCTATTTATTATTTACTCTTTTCCTCTTATGTAAGAGGTATACTTATATAGTATGCAACTTTGAAGCCCAAACCAACAAAAAGGCTAAAAGAATACAAAAGAAAGAGGGTTAAAAGTGATGGGAGGCGGCTTCGCCGCAGGGGTCAGGGGACAGGGAACAGTGGGAGCTCGCTGCGCGAGCGATGAATAATGAATGATGAATGTCAGCTGGTGGCTGGCGCAGGTTTCAGAGTGCTGTCTGTTTATATTTATCAGAAAAGAGCGAGAGCAGGTGCAAGGAAACCAGCCTCCACCTGCTCTCATAAAGTATTAAGGTTATTGCACAATCAAGATGCGTTCGTTGGATTTGCCTCCCATGTATGCTTGGCGTTCTTCATCCCAATCGAAGGCATCCACCCTCCAATACATGGATTCTCCAGAGTGGTCGCTCAAGAGATTGGTGGGGATATCCACAAACAAGTCATCTTCCATTGCCACCAGCAGATCATGATGCCATACATAATTGTGCATGGAATCAAAGAGCAGAAAGCGGTATTTGGTGGCAAAGCCATAGTCTGTCCAATATGCTCTGGCACCCACGACAGGTATGGTTTCATAGCTGGCAGGGGACAGGAGCACAGGTTTGGGCAAAAGCGCAAAGGAGACGGTGTCTGAAACAGCGCTATTCCCTGCTGCATCAGCCACTTCGATAAAATAGGAATACCAGTTGCGCTCGGAAAGATCATTACTTGTATCAAGGTGCTGCCGAGTGACGGGCAGGATGGAATCTATCAAGACGGGTTCGGGCTGGATGTCATCAAAACGCCAGATACGAACGATTGCCACATCATCATCCACAAACGGCTTCCACATGATTCGAATCCAATCGCCTTCGGGAATGGTGTCAATACCATTGTTGTCATCAGTGATTTGCGTAGATTGTCCATAATAATCTGTGGGTTCGTCTCCCACATCGCCCAAATGAGGTATCATCGTGGGTGGAAAGGGGGGTGTGGTGTCTTCTTCCAGCTTATCCTCTCCGGCACAGGAAAAGATGATTAGCAAAAGTAGCAGAAGACTTGCCAATAAAAATGCTCTTTGCATGATACGTCTCCTTATATCTTAGAATCTGAGCCTGAGGCCCAGGCGGTTTGTGAGTCCAACAGGATTGGTTACCAAGGCATAATCCAGATAGATATCATAGACCTTGACGGTGGCTCCAAAGCTGAGATTTGTGTCGTAATAACCGGCTCGGATGCTGCCGTCATCCTTGTAGGTCCATTCCACTCCAAAATGGTTTGTGCCATTGTACACATAATCATAATCATACGCCAGTGTCAGCTGGGAATGGAGGGCAGGAATTGGTTGGCGTACGGCTATGCCCACTTTGGTGTTAAACAATACTTCATCTTTGATTTTACTAATGGTATCCCAGTTGATATCCGTTCCGGCAATGTCTTGGAGGTTGATGCCAAAATCGATTTTGCCTAATTCCTCCATGTCAAACAACACCGATAAATCTGTGGTGGTCTTGAGGGAAAGATCAATTCCCGTGCCGGTGCCATAGTTGTTCCACAGTTTACGTTTGATGAATTTCACGTTTCCGCCGATGTAAAAATCAAAGGGGATTTCAAAGAAGAGCCAGCCCATATTTGCATCATATTTAAAGTGTTTGCTGAATGCAAATTGATAGAGATCGTCTGTGCTGGAGAATTTGGCATCAGGCACGCCGGGGAGGTGCAGATCGCTATTGTTGATGCGTTCGTCTACGTTTGTTCCCACCAGGTAAGACTCGCTGAAATGGGGGATATCAGAGATGGTGAGGCGGGTGAGATTGAGCCCGATGCTGACACCATTGGGTAGAGGTTGGATATAGCTGATATTATCGTAGGAAGCCAATCCAGAATACAGGAAGGCATGCATGGCAGCCACTTCCATCTTTGTGATCCCAGAGATGCCCGCAGCATTCCAGTAGATGGCAGAGCCATCATCAGCGATGGCAGAGAAGGCTCCTCCCATACCCAAAGCGCGCACTCCGGAGCCAATCATCATAAAATCGCCGGCATAACGCCCCGCATTCAGGGGAATGAGGGCGGCAGCAATTAGGAGGCAGAGTATTATAATCTTTTTCATCTTATCTCCTACTTTAAGATTGCCATTTTCATGGTCTTTTCAATAGTTTTTTTACCCTTGCGGGCAATCACCTTATAAAAGTACATGCCGTTGGCAAGGGGGAAGCCCTGTTCATCTGTGCAATCCCAGCCATAAAGCGTGCGTGGAAACTCGTGGTATCCAACGCCGGTGGGCAGAAAATCGAAGGTTTTCACCAGGCGTCCAGCCACCGTGTATACTTTGATGGTCACGTTGTCTGCATCATCGGTAAGTACATAGGTAAAGCGGGTGCGTCCGTCATTTTTGGGGTCTTCGGCTCTTCCCAATACGGGGTTGGGATAGTTTCCGATGCGGGTGATATCGAAGGTTTCATTTACCACAAACTGAATCTCACGGGTGTTGAAGTTGCCGTTTACGTCCCTGCAATCCACCACCAGGGTGTAATTCCCTTTGCGCAGGCTGAGCTGGTATTTGATGGGGATGCGGTTGATATTATCCAGATTGATGGCGGTCACATAGTCTTCCTCTGGAACCTCGGTGCCATTGAGGTAGAGCCTGATGGAATCGTCAAACACGTCTATCCCATTGGCATCGCTTAGCATCAGGGATATCACTCCACTGCCGGATACATAGCCGCCCACGGTGAATTCCTGATCCTGCACGTTCACATCGATGGTGGGGCGGATGAGGTCACGATTGCGATAGATGGTGTAAAGGCCTTGGCGATTTACCTCAAATACCACTTTGTTTTCGCTGGTGGAGATGTTTCCGCCTTGCAATATCCACTTTGACCCGCGGGCATCCCAGCGGTAAATCTTGTAAGAATTCTCATTTTCATACTGTTGGGCAGCTTCATCGTCCTCGCTGTAGAAGAAGTGGAGCTTGATCATTTTACCGCTCACAAAGACGTCGGAAGAATCTACCAGAGCGCTATTTAAAGTCTTGATTTCATAAGCGGTGGATCTCATCTGAGTGTGCCCACTATCCACGGAGCGCAGGGCAATGGGGTGGATATCGGGCTGGTTGCTGGCTTCCAGAATGCCAAATTCGCTTACGTGGAACAAGGCTTCTGTGCCGGTGGGCACCAGATTGGCGGGGATCTCACAAAGAACGTTGCTATCCACAGACGGGATTGCCATGCCTTCCACACCCACAAGATGGTAGTTGAAAGGCACAGTGAGGGTGATGGTATTGTTTATGCTATTGTTGTACTGCCATTCTGAGAAGGTCATGTTGTAGTTTACATCCACTTGAAACAGGATATTACCAGATGCCAGACCGGTGAGGGGGATGGTCTCCCATCTGGATTCATTGATATCCAGGGGGCCAAGGGTCTGGGTGCTAAACACTTGATTGCTGCCCCCGTCTATGCGAACCATCAGCCTGAGCGGGGTATTGATGGAGGCTGCATTCCCTATGTTTGAGACCAATACTTTGATTACAAATTCATTTTCTATCCGCTCCAGCTTGATATCTTCCAAGGCAAGCTCTGGTCCTGCAAAAACCAGGCTTTTACGCACAGATTCAAAGCTGCCTTCAGTGGTGACGATTGTATAGCGATAGAAGATCTCCCTTCCGGTGGGTCTGGGCGCTTGGGCGTGGGAGGTGATCCAAGTATTGGAATCCTCATCCAAAAGCTCCATGGGGATGTTTATCCAGGGATTGTTTGAGACATCAGGATTCAGCTGGAGGTTGCAGGTCATGGATATGATGGGAGCGGGGGAAAATGCTTTTGCCACAAATTTTACGGAGTCTTGCCAGGTGGGCTCTGCAGGCTGCAGGAGGTGATGGAATACCGCTGGCCTGCCCACGGCAAAGGAGGATTGTCCCACGTACTCGTGTTCGTTTGAATATCCAGCCACAAAGATGCCACGGGAGAAGCCAGTGGCAGAACTGGTGGGTATCACATAGTTGGCGTTAAAATTGCCGTTTATCACGGGGATATCGTAAGGTACGTTAATCACCTTTTCGTTATCTTTCATAATGTACAGACGGGCTGCTGTGACCTCTGGAGGGAAGTTTGCCTGCACATACAGGGTATCGCCCTGGTCATAGTAGTGGCGATCTATATTCACGATGGCTTCATTGCGGGGTTTGCTCATCTTGAGGGCAACATCGCCCAGAAATGCGTAGCCATCGGTGAGAGCCTGTCTGACAATAACACTGTTTGTAAAACTGTAGAATCTTGCAAGTGCATATTGCATGGCTATGCCAAGTGTGTCAAAATCATGCTGATACACCGCTTCGTTGAACGCCAGCCCCCAATCCTCGTCTTGGTGCAGATATCCCAATCCGCTGAATCCCAAAGTGGCTATGGCGCCTTTATTGGGCTGCATGATCAATGCCTCACTTATGGAGGCAGCTCCGTTGGTATCGAATGCAGAGGCATAACATGCCAGGCTGAGGAAGACGGGGTAGGTTTGGTTGTTCAGGGTGGCAACGTCATTGAAGTTAAAGAGGTTATAGTCTGCCCACACGCGCCCTCCACCGTGCCCCAAGAATTGGACAAACTGGGTGCCGCTATTGATGGCGTCTTTGAGGGCAAATGTACCGCCAAAGTAATCTGTACTGGTGGACTGGGTGGATGTGTAAACCCTGGTGACCCGATAATCCTCGGGGATGCAACGACGCTTGATCTTTTCGGATTGCTGCGCAAAGATATCATCAGGATCGGTGATCTTTCCTCCGCTGGTGAAGGTGAGATGGCTGTTCCATAGCCTATTGGCAAGGGCATTGTAATGGTATGATTCCATCTTTTCCGCCACCGGCAGGATCTGGTCTGGCCTCCATACATTGATCCTGGAGATGGCAATATCCGGCAGGGTGTCTTCGCCCACAATGCAGGCATACCAGTTGTCACTGGCAGTGGCTCCGTGTTTGTGGGTCCATATCTTTTTCACTGGAATTGTATTGTAAACCCGTGAACGGCTGTTGTCACGCTCATCGTCCGTCCCTTCTCCCAATAATAGCACATGGCTCAGCTGGGGCTCTGCCCAGTTATTGTAGGCATACTTCAGGAAATCCTTGAGGGGCTGAGCATGGCGGATACCGTGATTAAATTCATCAAAGATATCCTGATAATCCACCATCATCACGCTGTAACCTTTGGTCTCATACAGTTCTTTGATGCGGATGCCGCCTTCAGAGTCTATCATATCCCATCTGGTGATGATCACGAGATCGGCTTGATTGTTTGGGTTTTTGAGGTCTGAGGGCACATCCAGCCTTCCCATGATGGGGCGCATCTTTTGCTTTTGTGTGCAGGCATAATATTCGATGGCAGTGGATGCCACGCTATCCTGCATCGTCACAGTCCAGGGTCCTGTGCCTTCAGGATCAAAGGATTCGATTTGCAGATTGTTAAACACGCTGGAGCCTATCTTATACACAGATACGTCATTCGTGCTAAAGCCACCTATTTCAAATTGGTAAAGAGCTCCGGGACGGTTGGAGGGCTTGGTGAATTTGATCAAGTCATTATTGGTGCGGTATTCACGCCAGTATTTGATGTCTATATAATCCAGCAGCACCTGCTCCTTATCGCCCATAACGGTATTGCCGGAAAGGCTGATATACACATTGTTTGTACCATGATAGAGGAAGGTATTGGGGATGGGCCGGGAGTTTTCAAACACCTGTTCCGTCTGCCCCGTCCAGGTGTGGGTATTGATCATGGCTTGGTTCAGGCGAATGCTTGCCTCGTGATCCCATTGACCGGGCAGCACGGAATCCGAATAGGTAAGTCCATGCAACACCACCTTTGCGCTGGCTGTGCGGGTGGTAGCATCTATGGGATACTGCAGTTGGATGGGGATAATATCCAGGTTTGGAGCGCTGATCCTGCGCCAAAACCAGTTATCCTCCTTGAAGTAGTTTTGATCCGTAATCCAGCCGTGCCCCAGCTTGTCATAAACCAGTTGCTGTTCAAAGTGTTCCGTATGTTCATAGGCATCCGGCACGATATAGCGGGCAGTGTTGGATTCAATCAAACCGCCGTTTTCCACTGCCATCCGTGCTCCCAGGGAGTCTTTGAGATACAGGGTATATACGTTTTCCTGGGTGTAGGAATCCATGTAGCCCTCTTTACCGGGATTGCGGCGTCCGTAAAATTCAAAATAGTCATCATCATCAAAGCTGCCATCCTCTTCTCCCACAAAATGGATGGGAACGTTACCGTTTTTATCCAACAGCTCCAATCTGCGCGGATCCAGGGTATTCAGATCCCACGCCATGGTGACGCCCAAGGTATCCACCTCGGCATCGATGATGCCCTGCAAAAAAGCCTTATTCACCCTGTAGATGCCGTCTTTATCCACCAGAAGCTGGATGCGCGAAACTATATTGCCCCGATACTGAGGCGCCTCATAGCTGTGGTCACGTGTCTTTTCCAGTCTCCAGCTTTGGGAAGTGGCATTATTGAGGAAAAAGGCATCCGCAGCACCATCCAGAGGGTTCTTGGCAAGCTGCCAGTTTTTGGGTGAATTCTTATCACCAGAGATGGAGATACGCAGGCGGATATAGTTGTGTACGATCAGCTCCTGGGAGAGGGCTCGATATTGGAAGGGCCTGATATGCAGGGGGATAAACCTGCGGTTACCGATAAAGGCAGGCTCGCCTTTTTCCACTATCACTGCCGGGTAAAGTTGGTCGCTATTATAGACGCGCGGATTCTGATAAAATTCATAATCCACATCCCAATCATCCAACACCATGCGGGCAGCAGGGTAGAGATTGATATTCCTAAGGGAGCTGTGGCGGCTATCCAGGATTTGGATAGAGATATCTCCATCCACGGGAATGGCGATGGCTTCGCTGTATGTGCGCAGGAGGGGATGGCCTTCCTCGGCATCCACTGCGCCATAATCCGATGCTATCTTCTGCCAAGTGCCGTTGCCATCACGGCTATGCTCCAAAGTGTAATCCGGCAGAGCAAATTCCACGATCAGCTCATCCATGCTTTCGCTGATGAGGCTGATACCGCTGCTCCAGGCGCAGACCGCCCACAAAAGCAGCATCCATGCAATAATATATCGCTTCATGCAAATACTCCTATACTGTCTTCCCATACGAAAGGGGGTTTGAGGGTCAGAGTTTATTGTTCCGCTGGGCTATATCCCGGCGAAAGCGTTTGTTAGCAAAGTTTATCTTGTTTATATCGTTATATGCGGCGTGCCTGGCAGCTTCCCTGTCTTTACCAAGGGCGGATACGCACAACACTCTGCCGCCATTGGTGATGAGGGTGCCGTCTTCTTGGGCTACGCCTGCATAATACACACGGTTGTAAAGAGGGGATGAGATGGTGATGGGCATGCCTTTCTCATAGCTTCCAGGATACCCGTCAGATGCCAATATCACCGCCACACAGGTCTCGTCTTTCCATTGCAGATTCAGCGAACAAACCCTGTCTTGGGTGATGGCAATACACAGCTCATAAAAATCTGTATCCAAGAGAGGCAACAGCGCCTGCGCCTCAGGATCGCCCAAGCGGCAATTGAATTCCACCACTTTGGCGCCTGCTGAGGTAATCATCAGCCCACAATACAGGAAACCGGCAAAGGGGCATCCTTCCTCCCGCATGGCTTTCAGGATGGGCTCCACGATCTCTTGATGAATCTGAGAGCGCCAGGGCTCCGCTTCCCAAACGGGGGCAAATGCGCCCATTCCGCCTGTGTTGGGTCCCCGGTCTCCATCCAACAGTTGTTTATGATCTTGCGAGAAAAGAGTGGTTACATAATCCACTGCGTCTGTGACGGCAAAAAGCGATACTTCCCATCCTTGTAAAAACTCCTCTATCACCACTCCCTTGGGAGAACTTTCTGAGGAATTAGCCAACAGTTGTAAAAGCGCATCTTCCGCTTCCGCTTGGTTTTGAACAATGATCACCCCCTTGCCTGCTGCCAAATAATCTGCCTTGATTACAGCTGGATAGGGGCAGGAATCTGCCACATAGTCCATAGCCTCATCCAAAGAATAGCTGTGAAAGAAAGCCGCCGTGGGCACATTATATTTCTGCATCAGCCGCTTGGCAAAAATCTTGCTGGATTCGATGCGTGCCGCAGCCCGGGAGGGTCCCACACAGGGGATGCCCATTTGGTTCAGCCTGTCTGCCATGCCTTGTTCCAGGGGTTGTTCGGGGCCTATAAACACCAGATCGGGTCTATTGCTCTCGCACCACTGAAGCTGCTGCTCCATATTATTGAGGGGCAGGGTCTCAAAAGAACGGGCGATACCGGCATTCCCCGGTGCCACCTTCACTTTGGATACAGCATCACTGCGTGCAAAAGCCTCTGCCACTGCGTGTTCCCTGCCTCCGCTGCCTATCACCAATACCTTCATCTGTCTTCCGATATCAACCTTTTTATCATGGTGATGATAGCCACTTCTGCCGCCTTGTGCCGGATGGATTCCCTGGAACCAGTGAGAATATATTTTTGAGCCCACACCTCATCCCGATAGGCAAAGCCAAACCACACAGTGCCCACGGGTTTCTCTGCGCTGCCTCCAGAGGGACCGGCAATGCCGGATACCGAGATGGCACAATCTGAATCCATCAAGTCTTTTACGCCCAACACCATCTGGCGCACGGTTTGTTCACTCACGGCGCCATCAGTTGCCAAAGTCTCTTCAGAGACGCCCAAGACACTGCTTTTTATATCATTATGATAGCTCACTACTCCGCCCAAAAGGTAATCAGACGCTCCGGGCTCGTCGGAAAGCATCTTTGCCACCAGGCCGCCAGTGCAGGATTCTGCCAAGGAAATGCTCAGCCCCCGTTGGGAAAGCAGCGTGCCCAACACCTTGGCGGGAGTGTCTTCATCCAGCCCCCACACATAACCGGGGATTTGCCGGATGATATCCTGCGCACCCTGATAGACGGCTTCTTGATCCATCCCATACAGCCGCAGATCCACCCTTCCCGTTTGGGGCAGCCAGGCAAATTCCACCCCCTTGGGCAAGGCTGATGTATCCAGCCTTTCTGCCAAAGCGGATTCGGAAATGCCAAAGGTGTGAATGGTATGCTGGGTGAGGCTGTGCAGCTTGGGAAATTGCTTTTTTATAATTTCAGTGATGTGTGTTTCAAACACATAGCGCATCTCGATGGGAACTCCGGCACAGGCAAAGTAATTCAGCCCATTGTGATGGTAATACAAGCCGGGAGCCGTGCCCATTGCATTTTCCAAAACGCTAAAATCCTGCGGCACCAGCGCCTGATTGCGGTTTATCTCGGGTGCCTTCACCCCGCGTTTGGCAAATAGGGATTGCACATATTCCCACAAGTCAGGCTGGAAGACCAGCTCTTTGCCAAAGTACTTGGCAATGGTGGCTTTGGTGATGTCATCATGGGTGGGTCCCAAGCCTCCGGTGGTAATCACGATATCATAGCGGCTGCTGCAATAATCCAGAGCACGGGTGATATCATCCGCATCATCATTCACCACCACGTTATACACCACCGGTGCCCCCAAGGCTGCCAAGCCATCGGCAAGGAAGGCAAGATTGGTATTCACCGTCTTGCCCAGGAGGATTTCATTCCCGATGCTGATAACTGCGCTTTTGATCTGGCTCATATTCTTAATAGGATTTGGCAAAGATTACTCGGCGCTGGGATGGTTTGCCGCAAGAGATACACGCGCCATCCTCCTCGGGTTGATCAAAGGGAATGCAGCGCACAGTCACCTTGAGGTCGTCCTTGATGCGCTCTTCACACTCCATCCATCCACACCAGTGGGAGAGGGCAAAGCCGCCGTGGATTTCGGGCTGCTCTGCATTCTTGGGTGTGAAATACTTGTAAAATTCCTTATTATCGTCTATCTTGATTGTATTTTCATTTCTGAAAGCCAGGGCTCGGGCATAGATACCAGCCTGCATATCCTTTAGCATTGCCAGGGCTTGTTCTTTCAGCTCTGTGAGGGGCACGCTCACCTTGTCGCGGGGCTCTTTATCCCTGCGAGCTAACATCACGCTTTGGGATGCCACATCACGGGGACCAATCTCTATGCGCAAGGGGATGCCTTTTTTGATCCAATACCAATTGCGCTCGCTGGAGGTGAGGTCACGATCGTCCAGCTCCGTATAAACGGGCACGTCTTCCAGCATGGTTTTCTTAAAGCTGTTTTGAATCTCTTTTGCCACTTTCAATACCGCTTCCTTTTCCTCATCATCGCGATAGATGGGGATGATGGCGATATGGGCGGGGGCGATCATAGGGGGGATTACAAATCCATTATCATCGCTGTGTGCCATGATCAGGGCACCGATGAGGCGTGTGGAAACACCCCAGGAGGTGGTCCAGGCATAGTCAAATTCTCCATCCCTATTCTGATAACGTATCTGCGACGCCTTGGCAAAGTTTTGCCCCAAAAAGTGGGAGGTGCCGCTCTGCAGCGCCTTCTTATCCTGCATCATTGCCTCGATGCTGTATGTATTCACGGCACCGGGGAATTTCTCCCCTTCCGTCTTTTCACCCTGGATCACGGGGATGGCAAGATAATCCTGTGCAAAGGTGGCATAAACCTGTAACATCTGCATGGTTTCTTCCATTGCCTCTTCCTGGGTCTCATGCACGGTGTGCCATTCCTGCCACAGGAATTCCGCCGTTCTCAAAAACAAACGGGTACGCATTTCCCAACGCACGATATTTGCCCATTGATTGATCAAGAGAGGCAGATCCCGATAGGAATTCACCCACTTGGCAAAGGACGCCCCGATGATGGTCTCGCTGGTGGGACGCACAATATAGGGCTCGGTGAGCTCGCCTGCCACCTTCAGGCCACCGGAATCATCCGGCTCCAAGCGGCTGTGGGTCACAATGGCACATTCCTTGGCAAAGCCTTCCACGTGCTCGGCTTCCTTTTCAAAATAGCTCTTGGGGATGAAGATGGGGAAGTAGGCATTGCGATGCCCGGTCTCCCGGAACATCCTGTCCAACACGCGCTGGATGTTTTCCCATATGGCATAGCCCCATGGCTTGATCACCATGCAGCCTCTCACTTCGCTATTTTCTGCCAAATCTGCAGCTTTGATCACCTGTTGGTACCACTCTGAATAGTTTTCCTGGCGAGTGGGCTCTATTGCTGTGCGTTTATTCTTACTCATCGATACTCCATAAATGCGATATTAGTTGAAGATACCAAAGATTCTGAAGCTGAATGCTTGTCAACCATAAAGCTGATTATTCTGTTATTTTATTGATAAGAGATGCCAACTAACTTGAAAACCTCACGCCAATTATATGTCGACCGCAACTCGCCTCCCCAGTCCCCCTGCGGCGCAGCCGCCTCCCCCTGGTCTCTGCCTCTGGCCTCTGGCCTCTGGCCTCTGGCTTCTGGTCTCTGGTCTCTGGCCCCTGGCCTCTGGCCTCTGACCTCTAACCTCTAAGCTCTAAGCTCGCACAGCGAGCTCTCCCAGTCCCCTAATCCCTGGGCGCTTCGCGCCCATTAGCCACCCTTGTCTCTCCTTTGTCTCGACAAGGGTGAGACAAGGGTGGTACAAGGGAGGCTAATGGGCAAGGAGTGCCCAGAATGCCAAAAAAAACGAGATAGTGCTTGACAGAAACAAGTTTCTTCTGGTATCTGCAATTCATGGTTTTTTTTCTTAAAGTACAGATCATTGCAAGGCGGTTTTACAATGCAAGCAAAATATTGTTATATACTTATCATTATTACTGTTATCTTGGGTGCGTGCGGGGTTAATAAAGATCTTGCTCCATCTGGCGCAACCGATGCCAAACCAGATGCAGTACGCAGTGCTGCCCAAAGTGCCTTTGCTGGCTTGGATAATGATTCAACACCACTCCCCGTTGAGTTGCCATTACCAAAGCAAAATATGACCGTAGGCTCTATGCCAGCCTCCCAGACCACCTCTCAAGCTGGGATGCTGGTAACTGTGGAGATTGATACTTTCAAAGTCTTCAACGACACCGTGAGCCTCAAAGACGCTGAAAACCAAATGCGCAGCTTTGTGCGCGAACTGGCTTTGGATAATGCCCTGCCCTATGATGTATCGCTGACAGGCTTTACCAGCACCATGTATGTGGATCGCAACGACCGCTTTGACGAGAGCGTGGCAAAGAGCATCTTTATGATGTCATCCTCTGCGGGCAGGTTTGTAAAAGAGGAATTCTT
>JAAYQD010000092.1 GCA_012519465.1 Candidatus Cloacimonadota bacterium | reverse complement strand
GACTCAGGATTTCCTCATGACTGGGAAAGGGAAGATATTCCCACAGCCAGGATATCAGCTCGTCCTTGTGCTTTTGACTGATGCTAAACATGCTCTGCGACCAGCTTGCCCCCTCTTTGATATCAAAATGATCGCTGATTACCGGCAAGATCTCCTGCAAAAACTCTTCCGAGGCGTTCCGCCGCGCAAAAGCCAAGGCATGATTCCAAGCCAAAGCTTTGTTATCGATACACTTGCCCAATACAAACAGCGTGAGCGGGATCTTTAGCTCTTGCAGGATGGGCAAAGCCTCCTCATAGTTACTCACAAACCCGTCATCACTGCACAGGCTCAGCGTCCCTTTGGGCGGCGTTTTTGCCTGTAGGGCTTCATGAATAGAGATAAAGCGGAAGCCGGCATCTTGCATGCTTTGCAGCAAGGCACGGAAGCGCTGCGCTTGTATGTATTCATTGCCAAACACATGCGGTTCATCCCCCACGTGATGGTAATACAACACCCTGTGCCCACACATATTGACCATGGTAAGATTGGTAGATGTTTTCATGAGTTATCCCCTTGCGCCACCATCCGGTAGCATCGTTGGTTCCAATAAAGTTTGTATTACTGATATTATGTTCTTTTATAAGAAAAAACAGAGCATTGCAAACACTCGAACCCATGATTGCATCCCTGCCCAAGCTGTCAAGAACTAACCCACCCTGTCCCCTGTCCCTCTGCGGCAGAATGCCAGCTCCTCCTATGCTATTCCCCAAAATTGAAAGAGCTTTACGATGATTTTATAAGAGTACCCTCAAACTGCGGATATTATTCAACACATAGTATTGTACTGCGCTATTTACCTGCCGTTCAACATATTACACACATCCAAACCCACGCCTAAACCACTGCCATCACCGCCAATTTCCTTATCCATAATTACTGTTTTAGTGCCAAGCTTTGAACATGCTCAATTATTTTGCTTGCCCAAATTTAACCATTCGCATTTATGGAACCATGGATATCAAAAAAGCACCCTCTCAAATTGCCGCACTTGATTGGCTGCGGCGTGATATTATTGGCAGAAACATGCCAATTCCCACTCCTTTTGGGGAACGTCCCTTGGTTTATGCGGATTACACCGCCAGTGGCAGAGGCCTCAATTCCATCGAGAATTATATTCGTAAGATACTGCGTTACTATGCCAATACGCACACGGAAGATGATTATACCGGCAAAACTATGACCCAGCTCTTGCAAGAAGCGGAAGACAGCATCAAAGAGGCTGTAAATGCTGGCGTCAAAGGCAAAATCATCTTCACAGAATCCGGCACCACCGGAGGCATTGTGAAGCTGCTGCAGATCTTGGGCGTATATTGGCCGCCGGCTACCCGGGAGCGGGTGAGCGAATTCTTAAGAAGCTGCATCCAACGCAACCCTTCCGGAGTGTCTTGCAACCAGGCTCTTTTTGACCACATCCACGCCAATAAACCGGTGGTTTTTGTGGGACCTTACGAGCATCATTCCAATGAGATTCTCTGGCGTCAAACCCTGTGTGAAATAGTGGAAATCCCCATGAACAAAGATTCCGAGCTGGATTTGGAAAAACTGGATGAGATCGTGGGCGATCAGCGCTATGCCCACAGGCTCAAGATTGGCTCGTTTTCAGCAGCCTCCAATGTGAGCGGCCTCATTACTCCCGTATACGACGTGGCACGCATCCTGCACCGCCACGGGGCCTTGGCTTGCTTTGATTATGCCGCCTGCGCCGCCTATGTGAAGATAGACATGAACAAGGATGAGGAAAGCTATTTTGATGCCATCTACCTCTCTCCCCACAAGTTTTTGGGCGGCCCCGGCACCAGCGGGATAATCGTATTCAATTCAGATATTTATCCCCAAAATCTGCCTCCCACTGTTCCCGGTGGCGGCACCGTGGATTATGTATCCCCCAGCAAAGAGGAATATATCAGCGATATAGAGACCCGTGAAAAACCCGGCACTCCCGGCATCCTGCAGGCTTTGCGGGTGGCGCTGTCTTTCCAGATCAAAGAGAAAGTGGGGCTGGATGTGATCAAGAATCTGGAAATGTACTATTACCAAAAGTTTATGGATGCCTTTGCAGGTGATGAGCGCATTGTATTTTACGGTCATCTGGAGGCACACAAAAAGGTGCCCATCGTGCCTTTTAACGTGGTTTTTAAGGATCGCATCCTGCATCCCAGGTTTGTAACGCGGCTGATCAACGATCTCTTTGGCATCCAAACCCGTGCGGGCTGCTCCTGCGCCGGACCTTATGGACACTATCTGATGAATATCAGCCAGCAGCAATCGGATTATTACCGCTGTTTGATAGTAAACTCACGTTTTAACGGCATCAAACCCGGATGGGTGAGGTTAAACCTGCATTATGCCATGGAAGAAAGCGAGGTAAACTACCTGATAGATGCCGTGAAATTTGTATTGGAACATGGGCACAAGTTTTTGCCGCTTTACGAATTTGATATGCACTGTGGAACCTGGAATCATAAAAACTATACGGAAGAACCCGCATTATCCCTGGATATCAATGCCGCTTACAGCCCTGCCATCGAACACTATCAGGGTCCCGAAGATGCCAGCCACCTCTATGAAACAGCCCTGCAAACTGCCTATGATGCCGCAGCCACATTAGCAGATGAATTTGACCTGATGAGGTTTGAACCGGAGCTGGATGAATTGATGTTCTTTTATGTGCATAATATGAATAAAATCACCAACGGCACCATCGTGCATCCCTGATGCTTGCCTGTTAGCCACCCTTGTCTCTCCTTTGTCTGGACAAGGGTGAAACAAGGGACGGGCTTGCTTAGCAAGCAGGGGACAGGGAACCTAATCCCTAACACCTCAGCCAGCCATCGGCTGGCTCCCCCTGGGGTCTGGCCTCTGACCTCTGACCTCTGACCTCTAACCTCTAACCTCTAAGCTTACGCAGCAAGCCCTCATTCGTGGTTAAGAAAAGTTGGGTCCCATGTCTTTTTGAGGCATAAAAAAAGGCCATGCCCCCTGTCTTTAGAGAGCATAGCCTATTTCTTTGGGAATAATCTTTATCCTTCTTCTCTAATCTCTTTTATCACTTTATTCAGGTTGTCTGATAATTTGCTGTTAAAGCCCAGCTCTCTGTGGCGGATCATTCCATTACCATCTATGATTACGATGCAGGGAATTCCTTCCACCTGATAATTTTCAGCGATCTGCTCATCACCAAAAAGCAGACGCATGGCAAATTGATTTTCATCCATATAGTATGTGGACGCACTGATGTCATCTTCCCAGATATTGATGGAAAACACTTCCACGCCTTGGGGCATATCATTGATCATCCATTCATGCAGCACCGGCATGGCTCTGGTGCAGGGTCCACACCATGTAGCCCAAAAATCCAAGATCACAATTTTGCCACGGAAGTCTGATAGAGAAACCAGATTGCCGTCAATATCGGGCAAAGTCCAACCCGGGGCAGGATAGAAGTCTGCAGTAGCCTCTTCAAAGCTTTCCTCAGCCTCGGTATCATCACCCCACAATTCGCGGGCATACGCTTCCAATGCACGCCAATCCGGGTGCTCGGCTATGGGTTCATCCTCCAGTTGCAACACATCCATGGGGTAAACAGTTTCGGCAGTCAACATCATGTGCAGCAGAGCGATTGCATCGCCATAGTTTTCCTGATAGAGGTTAGAATTTACCGCCATATATTGCACGTCTTCTTCCAGCAGCCAATCGGGATTGGCATTCACCCGGGCAATCAGTTCGTCAAAATGGCCTGTGATATAAAGCACGTGAGCAAAGCCCAATATCTCAAAAGAGGGGGCTTCTTGAGGATTCAAAATAGCTATCTCGGTATACTTTTTCACCGCAGCAGCATTGATATCCCACAATAGATCAAAATTCCCCGTATCCGCCACTATTATTTCTGCCTCTTGGATGGTATCACCAAGTGGATTGGTCTCCAGTTCCTTTTTTACTATTTCAAGTACGTTTTCACTGTTGTTACTCAGGATTTGTAACAGCATATAGGCTTGGCTGGCATCTTTATCATCTGGAAAGCGGAGATAATAAGCACGGATTCTGCCTTTATCCAAGGAGAATTCTTTTAACCATTGCTCACGCTCATTTCCCTTTGCCCCTTCTGATGTAAAGTAACCCCAATAGGTTTGACTCAAAAGTCCATAACCAAGGGGAGAGAGACGATCAATCCTCAGGATTTGGCGGGCAGCTGCCAGAGAGTTCAAGCCATTAGGCTCCAGCTTGCCCAGCAGATAGCGAGCCAAAATGGTGTCGTTATCTTCTAACAAGTCTTGATAAATCACGTATAGATTGGGGTTCAGATATTGACGCCAAAAATCCATAAACATGCTGGCATATTCTGCATTTTCATCATACAGCACCACCTGGGTGGCGCGCTGTTTGTCACCTATTTCTATCAGGCTGGATGCCAGCATATAACGCTGATAGAAATAATCCGGGGCAGAGCCATCAGCAGCAATCAACACATCAATGGCTTGCTCGTATAGCTGGTTGTCAAAATAGTATTCGCCCAGATATTCCATCAAATCCAGCCCCAAATCTTCCCTTGCTCCCTGATAAGTGTTGTTTTTGAAGAGCTGTAAAAAGTAAGCCATCAATTCGTGATATTCGTCAATGGGCTGCATGGCATTGATATCGATGAGGTCTATCCATCTGTCATTATCAAAGAATGCACTTTTTAGGATATCCTTGGCAGTATCCATCTGCTGCATGTGGTTATAAGCAAAGATGCCAGCCATGCGGTGGTAGGTATCATTGGGGAAGCCCTGGTAATAGGTAAGCATGTGGGAGATATCGAGGGCAAGCATTTCCCTGGCAGCATCCTCATCATCGGCTATCTGGGTGACGGGTAGATTTTGTGTATAAGTAAGCAGCATCAAGCGATAGCCATACACCTCATGGGGATAGTTTTGGATGAGATGACGGGCGGCATTGATGTTGGATAATGGATCCTCCTGAAACAGAAGCCAAAGATATAAAAGCTTTGGTGAAGAACCAATGTGTGAAGTTTGCTCTTCCAGCCATGCCTCACATTCCTCAGGCATCAGCTCTTCCCAATAAAAGACGGCTTCTTCCAGATCGTCCAAATCATCTTCTTCCAAGACAAACTGGATAAAAAGCTGATTTGCCTGCTCAAAATCCTCATCCAATACCACCTCTTCACCGTCCACTTCCGTTGTAAGGTAGTCGATATCTGTGAGCATAGATACTTGATATTTTAACTCCGGTAACGTAAGAGCTGTTAAGCCTAACACATACATACCGATCAACAACGCTAAAAATGTTCTTTTGACT
>JAAYQD010000091.1 GCA_012519465.1 Candidatus Cloacimonadota bacterium | reverse complement strand
GAAAACACAAAGACAAACCTTTTTTCTTAGCAGTCGGATTTGTGCGTCCCCATGTTCCTTTTGTTGCCCCTAAATCTTATTTTGATGGCTATCCATACGAACAAATGGTATTACCACCAAAAGTGAAAAACGACTGGAAAGATATCCCCGAAGCTGGTATAAACTATGTAACCAGTGTGAATGCACAAATGTCGGAAGAGCAAGAAAAAAAGGCAATAGCTGGCTACTATGCTTCTGTTGCATATATGGATGCACAGGTTGGCAAGGTGTTGCAAACTTTAAAAGAAGAAGGATTGGATGATAACACCATTGTTATTTTTACTTCGGATCATGGTTTTCATCTTGGCGAACACGACTTTTGGATGAAAGTGAGCCTTCATGAAGAGTCTGTGAGAGTGCCACTTATTATTAAAGCGCCAGGCAAAAAACCTGGCGTATGTCACTCTCTTACAGAGCTGCTTGATCTGTATCCTACTGTTGCAGAATTGGCAGGATTGAAAGCATCACCTCATCTTCAAGGTAAAAGTTTGGTAAAAACATTGGATGATCCCTCCATAGAGGTAAGAGACGCAGCATTCTCAGTATCAAATGGGGGTCGAAGTTTTTTATTACGTACAGACAAATGGGCTTTTATCCAATATGGTGAAGATGGGAAATCGGGTATGGAGTTATTTAATATGGAATACGATGAAAAACAGTACAATAACTTAGCCTACAATCCAAAATTCAAAGACGTGGTTCAAGAATTTCAGATTAAACTTAAAAACAAATTAGAGGAAGTTAGAGATAATGACTTGGAAATAGAATATAGTCTGAAGTGATTTATAAAGCTCAATAAAAATTAAATATAACACTAAATTATACAAAACTACAATGAACAACAAATTTTTACTGCTTACAGCAGCATCAGCTCTTTCAGGAGCAGTGATGGCAGCAAACCCTACTAACATTGTCCTTATTAACTTAGATGATGTAGGCTATGGCGATTTCTCATTCAATGGAGCTTATGGGTACAAAACGCCCAATATAGACCGAATGGCAGCAGAGGGTATGCATTTTACTCACTTCTTAGTTTGCCAACCCATTAGTGGAGCATCACGTGCAGGATTGCTTACAGGCTGCTACCCAAACAGAATCGGATTTTCGGGTGCTCCCGGTCCTGGTTCAGACTATGGGGTTCATCCCGACGAAATGACAATGGCTGAGTTGCTAAAACAGAAAGATTACAAAACTGCTATTTATGGCAAATGGCATTTAGGAGATGACAAACAGTTTCTCCCCCTACAAAATGGCTTTGACGATTATTATGGACTGCCCTACTCAAATGATATGTGGCCCTTTCATCCACAACAAGGCGAAGTGTTTAACTTCCCTGATCTTCCTACCTACGATGGCAATGAAATAGTTGGCTATAATACAGATCAAACACAATTTACAACTGACTACACAATGCGTGCTGTCAACTTTATAAAAGAGAACAAAGATGAACCCTTCTTCGTCTATTTAGCTCATTCCATGCCGCATGTACCTCTTGCTGTCTCCGATAAGTTTAAAGGAAAAAGCGAACAGGGACTATTTGGCGATGTAATGATGGAAATTGACTGGAGTGTTGGTCAAATCATTAAAACATTGAGAGAACAAGGCTTAGAAGAGAATACACTAATAGTACTTACTTCAGACAATGGCCCATGGGCAAACTACGGCAACCATGCAGGATCAGCTGGAGGGTTGCGTGAAGCTAAAGCTGCTACATTCGATGGAGGAAATAGGGTTCCATGCGTTATGTATTGGAAGGGGGAAATTGAACCTGGCACTACTTGCAATCGATTAACTTCCAACATCGATCTGTTTCCCACATTTGCTGAGATTACCGATGCTCCTCTTCCTGAGCGCAAAATTGATGGTGTAAGTATACTTCCACTTATGAAGAATGATAAGAATGCAAATCCACGTGAATCATTTGTTTATTACTTTAATAAAAATGATTTGGAAGCAGTAACAGATGGTATGTTTAAATTGGTTTTTCCACACCGCCATGTAACATATGGTTCTCATGTTCCTGGAAATGATGGACAGCCAGGAAGATTAACTTTCAT
>JAAYQD010000090.1 GCA_012519465.1 Candidatus Cloacimonadota bacterium | reverse complement strand
GTGGCAAAGCGTGCTGCCGAATATGACACACGGATGATAGTGCCCGCTTATGACTATATCGTGTTACCCGTGGTGCAAGAAATAGTGCGCGATGCACACTATGCCGTTGGGCGCCCGGATAGCTATGATAAAAACAATATCTTCTTCCTTACCAATTCCCAGTTTGCCTATGTGGCAGGTGTGAATGGAATCATGGTGAGAGAAAAGATGGCAACCAACTTCTTCCTGGGATACTTCTCCGCCGAAGCTCTCTTGATGACGGAGACCGGAAACACCGTGGGCGCCGTGCAGATTGCCGGTTCCGACGCCACCACCCAGATCCCCTTCTTTATCACCACTTGTGATTATACCCTGATAGGCGAAGAGCTGTATGCCGCGGGTGCTTATTTGAATCGTGAACCTATGCTTTTGGGCACGCTCAAGAGCCAGGACTATCTAAAAATCATCATCGTCTTTATGATTCTGGTGGGAAGCGTACTTTCCACACTCCAGATCATGACGCTGTTAAATATACTCCCAACCAAGTAATAGAGGATTATTTATGAAAAAGACCATCCCCCTCATTATAGTCATCGTAGGTGGCATCATCTTCCTTTTGTGGGTATTCGTGCCACACAAGATAATGGCTGATGACTTTTATTATGAGTTTTTCACCCCCTGGGCACGTGCCATGGCGCCTTTTGCAGCGCTGTTGGGAGTGATGAGCCTTTCCATGATGCATACTGCCAAAATCAAGCGGCGTGCACCCAAATGGCAATACAGCTACTTTTTCTTTGCTGGTTTTCTGATCACCACTCTGGCTGGCTTTATTGGCGGCACGCAAAAGGGCGGAATCTTTATGTGGATGTTTGAGAATATGGCAATGCCGATGAGCGCCACGATGTTTTCGCTGTTGGCGTTTTATATGGCATCCGCAGCCTACAAGGCGTTTAGAGCGCGCTCCGTGGAAGCCACCGTGCTGCTCTTGGCAGCCATCATCGTGATGTTGGCCCAGGTGCCGATGGGCGTGAAGATTTCCAAACACTTGCCCACCATCTCCCAATGGATCTTGGACGTTCCCAATCTGGCATCCAAGCGTGGCATCATGCTTGGCGTGGGGCTGGGTTCCGTTGCCACCACCCTCAAGATCATGTTGGGCATAGAACGCTCCTATTTGGGCGGCGGGGAATAAAGGAGAGAAACAGATGAATATCTTTGAACGCATTCAAAAACTCGATCGCCGTTGGATCTATATCGTGGTGGCGCTTGCCATCATCCTTCCCTTGGCGATTCCCTTCAATTCAGACAACGTGACCTCTCCTCCCACAGAGAACCTCTATCAATTTATAGATGCCATGGCAGGACGCCAGGATAGAGCTGTATTGATGAGCTTCTATCACGATGCCTCCACCATGCCGGAGCTATTTCCTATGGAAGTGGCTATCATCAGACACTGTTTCGAGCGTAATATCAAGGTGTTTATGCTCACCTGGTTACCTCAGGGCGCACCCATCATCGATTATGCAATCAATACGGTGAAAGAAGAATATCCCAACATCAAATCCGGCGTGGATTATTGTAACTTTGGCTATATCCCAGCCGCCCTGGCGCTGCCCACCATTTTGGGAATGGGCGATAATATCGCCACTGCTGTGAAGACAGACGCCGAAGGACGCAAGGTGGAAAACCTGGAGATCATCAAAGGCGTGACCAACTATAGCGAGATGAACCTCGTGGTGGAATTCTCCGGCTCCTCTGCCGGTGGCACTTGGTTGTTTTATGCCCGTCCCAAGTTTGGACTCAATATCGCCGTGGGCGTGACGGCTGTGATGGCTGCTGATGAATATCCCTACCTGCAATCAGGACAGATGATAGGCATGTTAGCCGGGCTGAAAGGCGCCGCCGAGTATGAAAAACTGGTGGATGTATTTGCCGCCTATCGTGAACCCGGAGACCCCACAGAAGCTCCCAGAATGGAAAATGGCAATAGAAGGGCATTGGGACGCTCCTTCTCCAGCGATATCCTGCGCGAGGAATCCATCAAAGAGCTGATCAATATCACCACGCAAACCACTGCCAGTTTCAGCCCCACAGAGTATCAAGAGTTTATAGCCAAGTATCCTGATAAAACGGCTATCTTTGATAATCTGAAGCTGGAGAAAGACGGCAAGATCGAGATTGACGTCACCAAGATCAGCGAGGCAGAGGCAGAAGAGCTGGGACACACCGCTCATGCAGATCTGAAACGCATGACCCACAATATCATCTATAAATTTAAAGTTGCCCGCATCGGCATGAACGCCCAATCCGTAGCCCATATCATGATTATCGTATTTATCATCCTGGGTAATATCGGCTACTTCATCCAAAAAGCGCGTCAAGCCAAACAGCAGTAAGGGAGGTTAACCATGACATTCGAACTTTTCAGTAACCTGGTGGGTGCATTTTTCACCCTCGCCATCTTCTCGTTCCTCTACAAAGACAACCCCCTGTATCAGATGTCTGAACAGCTGTTGGTGGGTATCTCCCTGGGCTATGGTCTGGTATATAGCTACGAACGTGTGTTTATCCCCTATCTGTGGCAGCCCATATTCCTGAAGCACCAATGGCCCCTGATCGTGCCCGCCATCCTGGGTATGTTTTACCTCTTGCGCTTTACCCGCAAGTTTAGCTGGCTTTCCCGCTATCCCATTGCCTTTTCCATGATGTCTGTGGGTGCCAGCGTGGCTTTGGCAATGCACAGCCTCATCCTGGTACAGATGCGTCAAGCGATGATTCCCATCGAAAACTTCAACCTCTTCCTGATCTTCATCGGCACCATCACCGTGCTGCTCTACTTCTTCTTTTCCAAAGCGCATACCGGCGTGTATGGCAAGTTTGTCTCCGTTGGCAAGTGGTATATGATGGTAGGCTTTGGCGCCTCCTTTGGGCTCACCGTGATGGCTCGTATATCCCTTTTGATCGGACGTATCCAATTTTTGGTAAACGATGTCTTTGGCAAACTCTTTTAGCCCAAAGACTACATTTTAACAGATTGGACTGTGGACATCTTGCCTGCAGCCCTCAAACCGCAGATGCAGGTTGATGAAGGAATAAGACAATGAAAAAGACAATGATATTGATGGCAACCGTCCTGTTGGGTGCGCTGATGCTGTTTTCAGGCGCATCCGATGATGCCTCAAAATCTGGACAAATCAAAGATTTTGTGGCGCTGGACGCTCCCCATGATGGTGGTGATGGCGTGATCCTAAAATGGACGCCATTGGATAAAACCCACCGCATTATCCAATATAAATTATACCGCGGGGTTAGCCCCGATACCCTCTTTTATTTCAATAGTATAGACGTGGATCCTGTATTGGGAGTGATCGGCAACGAGCTTACCTTTATAGATCAGGATTTCCAGCCCTTGTTCGAATTTGAAACGGCTCCTTCCAAGCTGAAAAAGGAAAAGCATCAACCGGCAAACAGCCCCCTTTATCAGGCTGTGCCCAGAGATGCCGCCCTCATCGGCAAGCTGGTGCCCTATTATCAGGTGCTGGGAGCCATCAATCACAAGGTGTATTATCACCAATCCAAAAAGATAGGCGAAGGCGATGACACCTTGGCTGGATACAGGCTCAATCAATTTGACTTTATCTATGCCAATCCCATGCCTGATAGCACCTATTACTACAGCGTGGTGGCTGTGAATGAACGCGGCAAACACATGCCGGCGGCAGAGGTGGTATCTGTAATCCCCTTTGATAACCGCCCCAGCGATTCCGCCACCCTTACCGCCACCTTGATCCAAGATACCCATGAGATTGGCTTTGAATGGAGCCCTCCCGGATCTGGCGACGACCTCATGGTTTATTCCGGATGGCTGATCCCCAGGGAAAACGTGGCTCAATTCAAAGCAGAGCAAGAGCAGATAAAGGCTTCGGATGAGCTGCCCTTTGGCGCATGGAAAGGTTATTGTGTGCCTCTCTTCCAGGCTGCTGCCGGGGGTGGCACCATGTATCAGAAGGTGGCTTTATCAGGTCTTGAAAGACCGCTCAGCCGCCCTGTTGAAAGCTATCTGCCCCTCATATCCTATCAGGATTATTCCGGTTTTGAAAACGCCGCAGTGGCAGACACCCTGTATATCAGAAGCTCCTCAGAACTGCCCAAGCTGCCTGCTTTTAGCGTGTGGGACAAGGAGAACGACAAGGGCGACAACCTCCTCATTTCCTTTGGCAAACCGGTGGTCTATCTCACCCAGGCATCTTATACCTCAGCCAAAAAGAACAAACTCAAGTTTAACTATGAGGTCTTGGAAAACGATCGTTACCCCATCGAACGCCTCAAATTCACCTTCACTGATGCCAATGGCAAGCCCATGGGCACCATCGTGGAATACTATCCCGACAAGCTGATTTATCTCAAAGTCCCGCCCGATTTTAACGGTACCAAGAGCTTCAAAGTGGAAACACAGGTAATGCTGCGCTCCCACAAAGGCAAATGGGAAACACCAGCCGCCACCCAAGACATAGAGTTTGAAGATGCCACCCGCCGCTATCTGGGCAAAAACCTCACCCTGAACGGGCAGCAGCTGGATATGGTGTTTTTGGATGTGCTCAGAAAGTCCAAGTTTGGCTCTTCCTACAATCCCGGCCTGCGCTCCAATGGCATGGTGCGTGCGCAAGATCACCCCATCCCCTATCCGGATATGCTGTACAAACAGATCACCGGTTATGACAAGGAGTCCAACCGTCTGCTCACCGATCACAGCTTCCCCATCGATAAAGATGAAAAAAGCGGTGCCTACTTTATGGGCAGCATCTATCGTGATGTATTTGATACCGGCATCAAGGAATCCAAGGCACATTTGGATAGCCTCAATACTGTGTTGAAAGCTATGACAGCCATAGGGGATACCAAAAGCGAAGAGTATCTGATGACCCAGATGGAGCTGGATCACACCAAAGCCACCTACGATTTTATCATCAATCACAAGGCATATAAAGCAGCTTCCAAGGCGCGTGGCGAGAGATCATGGCGCAAGACCCTGCTTGCCGAGGCAAACCGCAATAGCCGCACCTATAGCTATCAGCTCCTCATCTCTGATGGTCATGGCTTTTTCCAACAGACACAAGAGCCCTATGCGGATGCAACAGGCAGAATCTGGTTTACCCCCATCGCCCAATGGTTTGATATGACCAAGCTGGGCACCCTCATCGGTTCGCTGCTCTTTGGTATATTCATTGTGGTTGCCCTCGTCCAATCCAAGCGCAAAGAACTCTATATCCGCCCCATTGCCGGCTTGGAAGAGCTGGATAATGCCGTGGGCAGAGCCACAGAGATGGGACGCCCCGTGATGTTTGTTCCCGGATGGGGCACCTTGGGCGAGCCCTGCACCATCTCATCGATGATGATTTTGGCTCAGACGGCACGCAAGACAGCCGAATTTGACGTGCGCCTGATCTCCCCCCATTGCGATTACTTCGTGATGCCTGTGGCACAGGAAATCGTCCAAACGGCATACAGCGAAGCCGGACGCCCCGATGCTTTCGACCGCGATGATATCTTCTATATCTCAGATTCCCAGTTTGCCTTTTCCGCCGGCGTGAATGGCATCACCATCCGCGAACGCGTGGCTACCATCCTCTACATGGGCTTCTTTAATGCAGAAGCGCTGTTGATGACGGAAACTGGAAACCAAGCCGGCGCCATCCAGATTGCTGGAACGGACGCCACCACCCAAGTGCCATTCTTTATCACCACCTGCGATTACACCCTGATAGGTGAAGAATTCTATGCCGCCTCCGCATACCTATCCCGCAATATAGAGCTGGTAAGCATGCTGAAGGGCTTGGATTACTTCAAGCTGGTAATGGTGATCCTGGTGATCGCGGGAACGATACTTTCCACGGTACACTGGCACGGATTGTTACACTTTTTACCCTTCGAGTAAGCAAGATGGGAAAAACCACTATCCCCACAAGTACGCTGCAACGCCTTCCTCAATATCTGGAAGTGCTGAAACAGCTTAGGCGCGCCGGACTCAAGACCGTTACCGCCACCAAGATATCCGTCTTTGCAGACGTCCATCCCACGTTGGTGAGAAAAGACCTCTCTTTTACCGGCATCAACAAATCCAAGGCTCCGCAAAGAGGATATGATATCAAAGAGCTTTATGCAGCCATTGAAAGAGTGCTAAATTGGAGTGATACCAGCGCCTGCTATCTGGTGGGCGTTGGTCACTTGGGTTCTGCGCTCTTGGGCTATCAGGAATTTGCCCAAAGAGGCCTTGCCATCGTGGCTGCCTTTGATAACGATCCTGCCAAAATAGGCAAGATCATCCATGGCGTCAACGTGCATTCCGCATTGGAATTCACCACCATGGCCACCCGCAATCACATCAGCATTGGCATCATCACCGTGCCTCCGGAATCCGCCCAGCTCATCGCCGATATCATGGTGCATAGTGGCATCAAAGCCATCTGGAATTTCACCCCGCAAAAGATTATCGTCCCTCCTGATATCATCGTAGAATACGTGGATATGTTTGCCTCTTTGGCTGTCCTCAGCCGCC
>JAAYQD010000089.1 GCA_012519465.1 Candidatus Cloacimonadota bacterium | reverse complement strand
GCTTCCAGATTGGTGCGCTTCACCGTTTCTTCATAGCTGGTTTTGCCGGTAAAGCTGCCGGTATTGATATCGATTGCCACCAGGGCTTCGGTTTGTTCTATCTTGATATTGCCGCCGCTGGGGAGGTAGATGCGGGAGTGGAAGACGGTTTCTATCTTTTTTTCTATGCCCCAGGCGTCGAAGATGGGGCTGTCTTCACGATACAATTCCACGCTGGGGATTAGCTCTGGAGACAAGTCTTCCAGGTAGCCCACGATGCGCTTGAAAAAGGTTCTGTCATTTACCACCAATCTATCCACGTGTTCGCCAAAGAGATCGCGGATGAGGTAGTTTTCCAGGGCGTTTTCCTCGAATACACACAGGGGACCTTTGCCGTATTTGATCTGCTTTTCCGCCAGGCGCCAGGTTTTGACCAGAGCCTTGTATTCGTTGCGAAAATCCTCTTCATCGCTGCCTTCCGCCTCGGTACGCACGATGATGCCAAAATCAGGGTCTTTGATGGCTGAAAGGATGTTGCGGATGCGGCCGCGCTCAGATTGACTGTAGATCTTGCGGGAGATGGCGATCTTGTTTTTATTGGGGAAGAGCACCAGATATTTGCCCGGGATGGAGATCTGCCCGGTGAGGCGTGCGCCCTTGGAGCCCAGGGGACCTTTATGGATTTGCACCACCAGTTCCTGGCCGGGCTTGAGCAGATTCACAATCTGAGAGGAATCCCTGGGATTCAGCCTTTTGGCGGGTCTTTCGTTTTCAAAGATATCCAAAAAGTCTGTGACGATATCAGAATAATGTAAGAATGCGGTGCGTTGCAGGCCAATCTCCACAAAGGCGGCTCCCATTCCGGGAAGCACGTCTTTCACAAAGCCTTTGTAGATATTGCCCACTATGTTTTGGCGGTCTTTACGCTCTACGAAGAGCTCCACCAGCTTGTTGTCTTCGAGAACCGCCACGCGCTTTTCCAGAGGATGCACGTCCACGATAATCTCGGTGTTGTAAACGTCTTTTTTCATAAAATCCTAATTTCCAAATAGGATCTCAGCTGCTCATTCCAAATGCCAGGGACAGCGATACAACCACTCTTGGGGGCTAAAACCGTTCAGCAGGGTTTGTTTCATCACTTCGGCGGGGTCTGTATTGCGGGTTTTGATGAGGGTGCCCGCCGTGGAGAAGATTCCTTCTTCTCTTAAAACTTGGAAAAGTGTGGTTTGTGATGGATAATTTCTAATGCTGTAATCGCTTATCTTTGCCAGGGAGGAGGCTTTGGCGATGGCGTCTTCCAAACTGCCGATGGCATCTATGAGTTTGAGATCCAAGGCGTCCTGGGCACTCCATACCCTGCCTTCAGCCACTTCATGGATGCGGCTAAGGGGAATCTGGCGTGCATCTGAGACGCGTTGTTTAAATTCTGTATACACGGCCTCGGAGCTGCGTCTGAAAGATGCGAGAATCTCGGGGTCGTATGTTTCAAAAAGGTTGATGGGTGCTGCGAATTTGCCAAAGCGGATGGTTTGGCTGCGCACACCCAATTTACTGCCCAATTCTTTGGTTTCCGGCAAAGCCATAATTACACCGATGGAGCCTGTGATGGTGGCGGCATCGGCAAAGATATGCTGCCCTGCACAGCTGATGTAATAGCCACCAGAGGCAGCCGTTCCGCCCATGGAGATCACCACGGGGATCTGGCGGCCCAAGTCTTTGAACTGTTGATAGATAATTTCGGATTCCAGGGCACTGCCGCCGGGGCTGTTGATGCGCAAAACCACCGCTTTGATGCTCTTGTCTTGGGAAATACTCTTTACTATCTTTTGGGTCTTGGCAGAGCTGATGCCCTGTTTGAAGGGAGAGCCCAGGTCCATGGCGATTTCTCCAGAAAGATAAACCACAGCCACTTGGTCTTGTTTTTCCACGGTGGTATGGGGCTGGTAGTTTTTGATGCGAACCTGGCTCTTTTTGGTGATATTGTAATGTTTACAAAATTCATCCCAATTGCCGGCGTGATCGATGAGACCGTATTCTTTGGCATAATCTGCGCTGATAAAGAGGTCATCCCGCTCTTCAAATACTTTCTTCACGGTGGAGGGATTAATTTTGCGGTTGGCGGCGATGTTGGTAATGATGCCTTCATATCGTGCTTTGAGGGCGCGTTCCAGATTTTCCCGGGTGCCTGCGCTCAATTCGGTATTTGTATAAGGTTCGCCCGCACCTTTATAATCACCGGATTGCATCACGTGCATCTTTATGCCCAATTTTTGCAAGGCTTCTTTGTAAAAGAGGATATTGGCGGCGGTGCCTTCCAATAGTATGCCACCGGAGGCAGAGGGATTGAGCCACAGGCTATCTGCCATGGCGCACAACATATAATCTTTTTGAGAAAGCACGTCTGCATAAGCCAGCACGGGTTTGCCGGATTTTTTGAAGGTTTGGATTGCCCTGTTCAGCTCGTCCAGATTCACATAATTGATATCAAAAAAACCGGGTGTGATGAGGAGGCCTTTGATGCGTTTATCCTTGGCAGCATGTATAATGCGCTTCACCAAATCTTCTGTGGCAGGGACGGTGCTACCCAATAAACCGGAAGACTGCAGCTCGTTATAATCCGGCACCGTGCCTCCCAAATCCAGGGTGAGCCAGGCATTGGAGGGGACGCTGGTGCCTTTGGACATCTTCTGAAATCCGCTGCAAAAGCCCACGCCAAAGGCAAAAACGAGGATAAGCGGAAAGATGAGGCAGCCAATCAGAAGCGGTTTATTAGATTTCATGCTATTCTCCTAAGAATAAAAAATGGCGGAGATGTTGGGATTCGAACCCAAGGTACGCGTTTTGCACGTACACACGATTTCCAATCGTGCTCCTTCAGCCAGCTCGGACACATCTCCGCACCAAGTATGATCCAAGTTTTTGGAAGGATTGATTCTGTCAAACATTTTAATGCCTAAAGTGGCGCTTCCCCGTAAATATCATGCTGATACCCAGCTCGTTGCAGGAGGCGATTACATCGGCATCACCCACGGAGCCACCGGGTTGGATGATGGCGCGGATGCCTTTTTGATGAAGCAGCCGGATGCTATCTGCAAAGGGGAAAAACCCGTCTGATGCGCAGATGGAGCCCTGCAACCGATGGTCAAAGTTTTCGGCTTTCCACAGTGCCTGATGCACGGCATCCACACGGCTGGTTTGTCCCATTCCCAAGCCCAAAACCTGTTGAGCAGAGCTGATAGCGATGGCGTTTGAGCGCAGCAGGCTTACCACCTTCCAGCCCCAGCGCAGGTCTTCCATAGTCTGGGGATCTGGTTTAAGCTGGGTTACCACTTGCCAGGCAGCCTCATCCCCTGTGGGTAAATCCCAATCCTGAGCTAAAAAACCAGTGAGGGTGGATTTGATTTCCAGGGAGCTGAAATCCCCGTGCAACTGATTCAAATCGAAGCTTACCAGGCGTCTGTTCTTCTTCTTTTTCAGCCAGTCCAACACTCCCGGAGCGTAACCGGGGGCAATGATGACTTCTGTGAAGATGCGGTTGATTTCCTGGGCAGTTTCCATATCCAAGATCTGGTTTACGCCCACAATGCCGCCGAAGGGGGATTGGGTATCGGTGGCAAAAGCCTTGCGGTAGGCATCCACCAGAGTGTGGGAGCTGGCAATGCCGCAGGGGTTGGTGTGTTTGGTGATCACCGCTGTGGGAAGCTCAAAAAGGCGCAGGGCACGCAGGGTGCTATCCAAATCCAAGACGTTGTTGAAGGAGAGTTCCTTGCCGTGCAGCACATTCCAGAAGGGCGTTTGCCGAGTGTAGAATCCGCCTCGCTGGTGGGGGTTTTCCCCATAACGCAGGGTTTGCAGGCGGGGTATCTCCAGCCTGAGGGAAGAGGGCAGGGAGGCTGTATCCTGAGCACCATCCAGCTCTTGAAAATACGCGGCAATCTGGGCGTCATAGCCTTGTATCATGGCAAAAGCTTTGGCTGCCAGGTGCCGGCGCCATTCCTGCTGAGGGGGATGATCCTTGGCAAGATACTCCAGCGTGGGTTGGTAATCTGCAGGGTCTGTGAGGATATAGACGTGTTCATAGTTTTTGGCTGCGGCTCTGATCAGCGTGGGACCGCCGATATCGATGTTTTCGATAATCTGGTGATGGGTGGCATCCTTGCGGGCACGGGTTTGGGCGAAAGGATACAGATTTACCACCACCACATCGATGGGGCTGATATCCATCTCTTGCAAGGTGTAGGTGTGTTCCGCGTTATCCCGGCGTGCCAAAATCCCCGCATGGATGATAGGATGCAGGGTCTTTACACGTCCATCCAGTATTTCCGGAAAGGCGGTGAGATCGGATATTTCCACCACGCTTTGGCAATAGTTTTTCAGATGGCGAGCCGTGTTGGAGGTGGAGAGGATCTGATAGCCCAATGCCTCGAGGCCTTGAGCCAGTGTTTCGATACCTGTCTTATCGCTAACGGAGATGAGGGCATAGCGCTTCATTGGTCTTCCTCCTCGTGCTCATCCTGCAAGGTGGAAATGAGGGCTTTTTTATCCACCAATCCCTCTAATTTCCGTTCCAAACGATCATCGCTGTACATCTCCATGGTGATGCGAACTGATCTTTGGGATATCTTTTGGGGAACGCTGTCCTTACCGTTTTCCAGGATGCCCACCAGCACGATGCCGCCGATGATGATCACCCAGTTAAAATAGATCCAAGTAAGCAGGATGGGCAGGGCAGACATCACCCCATACACTCTCTGGATACTGGTGAGATTGTAGATATAGGCATCAAACCCGGATTTGAGCACCATCCACACGACGGTGGTCCAAAATGCGCCCCAAAACAGGGCTTTCCGGCTGACACGCACAGATGGCAACAGCGTGTAGAGCATGATAAAGCCAAAGAATTGCAGCACAACGGGAGCAAACACGCTGATAGGCTTGAGGAAGGGCAGCTTGAGCACCATGGAAATGATGGGCAAAGAGGTGGCGGAAAAGAGCAGGACCATGATGATGAGGCCAAAGATGAGGGTGCCAAAAAACTTGATCAATTGAGACATCAAACCCTGAGGCTTCCATTTGGTAGTGCCTAAGATGCGGTCGAAAGTATTGCGGATGGAGCGGAAAAGAGAATAGGAGGTGACAAACAGGATGATGAAACCCACCACATTAAAAGCTGTGCGGCGCTGGATAAAATCGTCCAAATACCTCAAAATAACATCTGCCGAACCGGGGATAAAGTATGACCTTGCCAATTCTGAAATCTTTTCTTTTACATTCAAAAAAGGCAAATCCGGAGTGATCATAAAGAGGAATGCCACAAAGGGGACAAAGCCCAAAAGAGTGATGTATGCAAGGGATGAGGCATCTTTGAGCACGCCTTCATTGGTGATTTTGTGGTAAAACGCCTTCAGGAATTCTCCACTATTTTTGATCAAAATCTTGCGTTTGCGAGGATGGGACAGCATCCCGATAACCTTGATTACACCATCAAAGAACGTTTTGAAATAAGCATAAATGGACGCCGTCAAGGATAGTCTCTTTGTCTCTTTTTTATCTGTCAAATCTTAATCCTCCCTCAGCGCAATCACAGGGTCCAAACGGCTGGCACGATAGGCAGGGGCGATGCCAAACAGCAAGCCCACGCCCACGGATACCATCAGAGCCACCCACACCATATTGGCGGCGGCATGCAGCTCGATATCCAAAAAGTCTCCCACCACACCCAAAATCGCCCAACCGCAGAGGATGCCAAAGACACCGCCCATGGTGGTGATCAGGATGGTTTGCACCAAAAATTGGAGCATAATATCAAAGCCTCGCGCCCCGATTGCCATTCTGACGCCTATCTCACGGGTGCGTTCCTTGATGGATGCCAGCATGATATTCATGATCACAATGCCACCCACCAATAGCGATATCACGGCTATCAGCATAAAGATGGAAGAAAAAACCAGCATGCTGGCCTTCATCATCTCCATCTCTTCTTTGGCGGAAGATACTCTGAACAGCCGCTTGCCACCTTTGATATTGAGTACAATTGCCTCCACCTGCTGTTTCAGCTGGGTGGCTTGCTCGCCATCGTGGGTCTTGATTTCGATGGAATTCACCTTTTGGCTGGGTTCTATCTTGCTCAGCATCGTGGAGAGCGGCACAAAGGCTTGACGGTTCATGTATTCCAGCATGTTGCCAAAGGAATCAGTTCCTTCTTTCTTCCAGTTTTTGGGTGTCAATACCCCTATTACCATCATCTTTTGGGAGCCCAAGGTGATATAGCGTCCCAAGGGCTCGCGGCTGCCAAAGAGCTCGGTTGCCACGGTGGAGCCCAAGACTACCACGTTTTGGTGCTGGTTGATATCGTCCAGATTTACAAAGCGTCCCTTTTGCATAGACCAATCTTCAACCTTCAGCATATCGGGATAGACGCCCTTGACGGTTCCTTCAAAAGTGAGCTCTCCATTCTGCAGGGTTTTGCCCCACACCTGCACCTGGGGATTGAACGCCTCCAGATCTGGAAGCTGGGAGCGGAGGTAATCCACCTCACGCATGGTGAAGCTGGCTTCTCCGCCTTTGGAAAAGTCATAGCGCCAATTGCGGCTGATCTCGATTTTATTCAGGCCTCCCCGCTGTTGCATCCAATCCAAGGTATTGGCATTCATGCTGTTTACGATAGCCAAAACCACCATGATGCTCATCACACCCAATACGATGCCTGCCACGGTAACTATGGTGCGCACCTTGCGGGTGGCAATATCAGCCAGCCCGATGTGGAGGGATTCAGCCCAGGATATCGCCATCGCTTATTTTCCCGTCGTAGATTTGGATGATGCGGTCTGCACGCTCTGCCACGTTGGGATCGTGGGTGACGATGATGACAGTATTGCCCTGACGGTGCAATTGGCCGAATATCTCTAAGATATCGCCTCCGGAGGTGCTGTCCAGATTGCCAGTGGGCTCGTCTGCCAATAAGATGGAAGGGGAATTGACGATGGCACGGGCTATCGCCACTCTCTGGCGTTGACCTCCGGAAAGCTCCGAGGGTTTGTGCCTCAGCCTATCGCTCAATCCCACGCTATCCAGGATGTTGCGTGCCTGACGGTTGCGCTCTTTGGAGCCCATGCCCGCATACATGAGGGGGAGCTCCACATTTTTGAGCACATTCAGATGGGGGAGAAGGTTAAAACTCTGGAACACAAACCCGATTTTGGCATTGCGTACGGCAGCTAACTTGCGGCGCTCCATCTGGCTCACCAAAAGACCATCCAAATAGTATTCGCCTTCGCTGGGTGAATCCAGACAGCCGATGATGTGCATCAGGGTGCTTTTCCCGCTGCCGGAGGGTCCCATTATAGCCACAAATTCACCACTCTCGATCACGATATCCACGCCATCGAGAGCTCTAACCTTGATCTTGCCAAGGTCGTAATCCTTTACAAGTCTATCTGTTTTGATTATTTCCATAAGTTTTATCCATAAAAGCCACACTATTGATCTGAGACTTATTGTCAACATAAATCGAGTGCTTAGGGATTGGGTGGGGAAGTATATTCGCAGGGCAAGACCGGGCTCAAGCCCCATCATATCCCTCAATGCAGTGCGGGAAAGGGGCAGAAGGCTGTGTTTCTATCCTGATGATGCCGCTGGTGTATCAGCCTACCAGAGACACCTCTTC
>JAAYQD010000088.1 GCA_012519465.1 Candidatus Cloacimonadota bacterium | reverse complement strand
GAGAAAGAAATAAAGCATATCTGTACCTTCCTCTAATAGCCTTTATCTATCAGGCGCACCGCTTTGCCAAAGGTCTTCTGGATCAGCTCGGCATTCACCATCTCAGCTTGATTGTGACAATGCAGGCGTCTATTGAGACATACGATGAAGTTGCAATAGGCGGAAACCGTGTGCAGATCATGGGAAACAGTGATAATGGTGCGTCCCTGCATGTTCAGCTCTTTTAGTAGGGCAAAGAAATCCTGCACACCGGGCTGATCCACGGAGGATTCCGGTTCGTCCAAGATGAGGTATTTGCTGCCACCCACGATGGCTCTTGCCAAGAGCACGCGCTGCATCTCGCCTCCGGAGAGGCCGCCAATGGGCTTGAATGCCTGATCAATACAGCCAGTGGTACGCATCGCCTCGATGCCACGCTCCCGCTGTTGGGAGGTGAAAGACCTGCCCAATTTCGTTTCACCTGCCAGCCCCAACATCACTATATCCAAGGCATTTTCCGGAAAGCGACGGTCATACTCCTCACGCTGGGGCAAATAACCCATGGGGTTTGCACTCAGCCACTCCAGATGGGGGATGTCATCTATCCAAATCTTGCCATCCTGAAGCGGCAAAAGCCCCAATATCAGCTTGATCAGGGTGGATTTGCCAGCGCCGTTGGGACCGATGATTGCCACAAACTCCTGATCTGTAATCTCCAGCTGGATATCCTCCAAAATGGGATTGCCGGCAATATAATAATTGAGGTCTTCAATGCGTATCATAACTTTTTAGGGGCTTACCGCAGCATCCCAACCCTGCTTCATGCGCTGCCAGTTTGTCCACAGCAAGTCACCGATATGCTGTGCCTTGATGCTATCTCCAAGGGGGTCCAGCTCCAGGATTTGCAAGCCAAATTCTGCTGCCAATACCTTCGCCGATCTCCTATCCATCTGAGGCTCCACAAAGATGGCTTTGATCTTGTTTGCCCGGATGCTATCGCCCAATTGCGTCAATTGCTTGGGCGTGGGCTCCGTGCCCGGAGAGCTCTGCACCGTGCCCAATACCTCAATATCATAATCCCGTGCAAACCAATGAAAGCTATCATGATAGGTGATCAGGGCAGGATTTGAGTATTGGGAACGCTCGCTGGAGATTTGCTGATGCAAACCTGCCAAAGATGCCACCAGGCTGGCGGTATTGGCACCAATGGTTTGAGCAAGATGAGGAAACGCCGTTTGCAGACGGTCACCCATTTGGATGGTGATTTTAATAAGGAACTGGGGGGAGAGCCAGAGATGGGGGTCATGCCCGCCGTGATGATGATCGTGGTCTGATGTGGGCTCATCCTTGTCAACCAGAGGAAGGTCTACAAGCGTGGAAATATCCACCAGCTTATCCTTTCTTTGCAAAAACGCCTTGAATAATTCCCCTTCCAGATCCAAGCCATTCATCACCAACAATTTGGCTTCATCCAAAGACCTCAGGTCTGCCGGTTTGGCGCTGAAGGTATGCGGTGAGGCATTGGCGGGGATAATGCTCTGTACGCGGACGCTGTCTCCCACCAAATCCTGAATCAACAGCTGGTAGGGATAGATGGAGGTGATTATCAGGGGGCGGCTGTCTGCTGGCTTGCCTTTACAGCCAGCCAGCAGCAGCAAGATCACGATGAGGCATAATAGTGGTGTTTTGGTTTGCTTTTTGAGCATGCTATGCCATCTCTCTTAGTAACTGGGTAATGAGGCGCACGCCCACGCCGGTGGCGCCCACGCTGTACATTCCGGATTCCTTATCCCTGAGTGCCGTGCCCGCAATATCCAAATGTATCCAAGGCTTGTTGCCCACAAATTCACGGATGAAGAGGGCGGCGGTGATGGTGCCGGCAAAAGGACCACCGGTGTTCTTGAGATCAGCTATCTGGCTCTTGATCAGTTCGTTATAGTTTTCATGGGCAGGCAGTCTCCAGATTGCTTCTCCGGTAAATTCAGAGGCAGTCTCCAGCTTTGCCAGCCATGCATCATCATTGGTTACCACAGGCGTAATCTCTGTTCCAAGAGCACCCACGGCAGCACCGGTGAGGGTGGCGATATCCAGTATTTTATCCACCTTCTCTTTGGTGATGGCATAATGGATGGCATCCACCAATGTGAGGCGTCCCTCGGCATCGGTATTGATCACCTCGATTGTCTTTCCGCTCATGGTGCGCAGGAGGTCTCCTGTGTGATAGGCTTCGCCTGAAATCATGTTTTCACAAGCGGCTACCACAGCCACGATATTCACCTTCAGCTTCAGGGTGGCGGCAGCACACATGGCACCAATCACGGCGGCGGAGCCAGCCATGTCGTTTTTCATATTGAGCATGCTCTGTGGCGGTTTCAGGCAATAGCCTCCGCTATCATAGGTGAGGCCTTTGCCGATGAGGCCGATGGTCTTGTTTTTGGCATCGGGATTTCCCATGTGGCGCATCACGATCAGCTTGGGCTCTGCCTTGGAGCCTTTGCCCACTGCCAAAAAAGCCTCCATTTTGAGGCGGCGGATTCTATCCATGGGATACACATCGATGCTGAAGCCATATTTGAGGGCTGCCTTTTTGGCGGCTTCGGCCAAGGTTTCGGGATAAATCACGTTGGCAGGCTCATTCACCAGGTTGCGTGCCAGATTGGTGACCTCAGCATAGAGGCGGCCTTCGATGATGCCCCGGTTGATATAGCGGGTGCTCTTTACATTCAATGCCAAATGCAATGAGCCAATGGCATGCGGCTTTTCCTGGCTGAGGTATTTTGTGAACTTGTATTCTGTCATCAGTGCTGCTTCAGCCAACACATGCCCATATTGGGTGTCGCCAATGGGAGGGGCAAAGCTGGGGAAGAGATAAACATTGGTTGCTTTCAGGCGTATGGCACTGCGCGTGATATCCGCAAATAGACGGCGCAATTTGTCTGCGGTAAGCTTCGCAGCCACTCCTGCACCACAGAGGATTATATTCGATACTTGCCCCTTATACACAGAATGAAAGCTCTTAATCTTGGCGTATTCGGGCTTGAACTCTTCTTTCTTCACATAGGCTTCTATGCTTTCCTTGAAATGACTGGGAAGATGGTCGATATCATCTACTTTACTTTTACTATCCAAAAGTAGCACCAGCGTATCCATGTGTTCTGGCAGCTTGCGTAATAGGTCGATCTTCATTGGTGATAACTCCTTGTATATCTATTAATTATTATTTGTTTTGGGGTTGTATAAAGCGCATGGGTGCTTCATCATCAAAAGTCTTCGCTCAAACTGAGGTAATAGGAAGGCTTGGAAATCTTGCTCAGATCGGATGCCCAGGCTATATCCAGCCTCAAGACCACATAGCCCAGATTGATGCGCGGGCCAAATCCATAACCCAGTTTGAGATCATGTAGCTTGCTCTTTTGTATGGGTTTAAAATCAGAAAAGTCGTTGAACACCGTCCCCAAATCGGCAAATACAGCGCCCCGGATATTGGGAATGGTGACGGGAATGGGAAACGCCATGGCTATATAATCCAAAAATGGAAAACGAAACTCGAAGCTGGAGAGCATCTTTTTGTGACCCCAGATATCCTCTTCAAAGCCGCGCACGCCGTTGAACCCCCAGAGGTCAAAGAACTGTGCGTTATCAAACATTGGATCACTCTTAAAATCATCGCTCACCCCGCCCAAAAGCCGCATGGCAAAGCCATAACGCTTGTTTATCAGCTTGTAATAACGCCAATCTGAATACAGGGTGAGATAATCCAGCTTGCCATCAGAGATGCTGCTGCGCAGGTTCACGTAGGTTCTATTGCCCACCAAAGGTCCGGTGGAACCAAACAGCGCAGTATCCCGCACCAGCGAAATACCCGGTGCCACCACCCAGTCATATTCCGGCTTTTCCAGTTCCACCCAGGTTCCTGATCCTGCGCTTGGGTTTGATACCCACAAATCCCAACCTGTCTTACGTTTATACAACATCTGGTCCAGCTCCATCCGCAAAAAGCGGCTGAAGGGATAACGCCACAAAAGGTATGCCCCGGTCTGCCTTTCCTTGTAACGGAAATAATACGGATTGGGACTGGCATCACGATACACCCTTTCATCAAAGAAATTGAACAAACCCAAGCCAAAATCTGACCGCTTTTTGAGATACAGATAGCTGAGCATGATATTGTTTTCTTTCAGCTTGCCGGAGATGCCAAGGCTCACGCCAATGCCGTGATTGCCCATGATGTCTGCCAAACCCAGCTCCACAAAGCCCACTGCACCCACCGAGGAGGAATATGCCGCTCCGCCATAGAGATGCTCCACCGCAAAGCCGCTTTTATACTTTCCCACCTCCGGAATCGTATCTCCCGGCTGTGTGGGACGGTTGTCGTATCCATAATCCTGGAAAAAGAGCAAAGAATCTTCCTGGGTGTATTCAAACTCTGGAATAGGACCCAAAATGGGACGTCTGGCATCATATTGAGGCGCAGGATTGATACGCTTGATTTTGGATTTTGGTCTTATTCCATAAATATCAAGCCGCTTTAAATCTATCTCATCCCACATATCTTTCCGGCTCTGATACAATTGCGGTGCCGCTGCCGGTTCGTAATTCAGGCTGTCCAAAGGATTGTAAGCAAAGTATATATCCCAGGCGCCGCCAAAATAATCCGACACCACCAGATAGCGGGTATCCTTGGATACGTCTCCCGCATAGATGCCAGCCAAGACTTTGGTCACCTTCGCCTTCTGATTGGTCTTTAGATTTACAATGCGGTAATTTGACACCCCCTCATCGCTGGAAAGATACAAGAGCTCATCCCCGGCATTGGCATACATGGGAAAGCTGCAATTTCCCTCTTCATCGCTCATCTGCCACAGCTCGCCACTATCCAGATCCAGCTTGAAGATGGCAGAGCGATAATTGGCAAACATCCCCCGCCGGGTGCCTTCAGGATCCAGGATGCGTTCCGAGGAAAAGACCACGCTCTTGCCATCCGGTGCCCAGCGCGGCTGGATGTCCCAATACAGATCATCGGTGAGGCGCTCAAGCTCTTTAGTCTCCAGATGATAGATAAAGATATCGCTCTGCACCCCGGTCTGCCCGGAAAGCACTATCCGCTCGCCATCTGCAGATACATCAATCTCATAGATAGCCCTCAATTCTGGAATGCGGATGGTGGATACTATCTTTTCCTTTTGTGTATCCAAGATATGAATCACGTCTCCAGTGGCTGTTTTGGTGGAAAATGCCACCCTGCGGCTATCTGGAAACCAGGAAAGGTTGCTGCGAAAGTAATAGAATTCCTCCATGTCTCCGCTTCTTTCACCCGTAATCACCTTGCGGGGCGGATAAAGGCCATGGGTTCCGGAGAGCCACACGCTATAGCGCGCCCCCTGATTGGAAAAATACACATAGCTGTTGCCATCCGGGGAAAACCGCGGCATATAGTTAAAATATGACCCGTCTTTATGGCTGAAGGTGCGCTGCTCCATCTCTTCCCGCGGCGCCCCGTGAGAGCCCACCGCCGGATAATAGAGCCGCTTTAGATGATAGCGCCAGCGCGATTCCAGCTCTTCCATATCCATGCCAAACACCTTTTTGGTGGATTCATCCGTATTCCTGCCACTGCGCAGGGCATAATAGTATTCGCTCACCTTCTCTCTGCCCCACACTTCGGCGATATAGCTCAAAAAGCTCTCGCCCAGGCGATATGCCAAATACCCTTCCGAATATTCCAAAGATGGCAGACGATCGTTCACCACCATATCCATGATGAACATGTTGTTATAATCATCCTCGCCGCCAATGGATAAAAACTCTGGCAATCCTTCTGAAAACCAGAATGGGAACGAGCTGCTGCGCATCGTGGTAAAAAACCTGCCATCACGGTTGATGGCGTTTGTATAGGCATGCGTCAATTCATGTGCCATCAGCTCTTCCAGCTTGGCATAGCTGCCTTCAAAGGGGATCACCACCCGATTGCGCAGGCTCTCCGTAAAACCGCCAACCCCCTCTGTAAGCAGGGGATAGATAACGTTGGTTACCTGAAATTCGCTCTTGGTGCCATACACAATCAGCGGCACGCGGGAGGTGAGCGGAAACCTCAGATCCTCTTTCAGGTTATAATAGGTCTCCTCCGCCATCAGGGTAACCAGCTTGCCAAAATCGTCATACCCCGCAGGGAAATATACATCAAAGTGCATGCTGCTGATCATGCTCCAATTGCTATCCACAGCGTTCACCTTGTTTTGCCCAAATACCTGTGGGAAAAGAGGGGATAGCACCATCAGGAGGATGGCAATCAACAGGATGGATTTGCCTTTATAAAGGGGATTGCCCTTCATTCTTGCTCCCTTCGCCACCTCAAGCCTCCGTTCTTCCATGCTGCGCTTTGCCTTAGAACAAACTAAATCTAACATATTTCTTTGGGTTCGCCTTCACGTCCTGCACCAATTTATCGAGATTCTCGATTGATTCCAGCAGGCGGGTATACAGTTCGTCATCATTGATGATGCGTCCGGCGGTTCCTTTGCCGGAATTGATGGTTCCCATCGTTTTATTGATCTCACCGCCCAGGGTTTTCAGGCTGTCCAGGGTGCCTTGCAAATCTGCAATGGCGGTGGGTGCGGCAGAAATTGCCTGATTGATATCTGCGCTATTGCTTTTCACCAGGGCATCTATCCTCTCGGTAAGGGCATCCAGCCTTGCCAGAGCGCTGCTGATGTCATATTTGAGTTCGCCCGTGATAGTATCCACATTTCTCACAGCACTATCGGCATCATCCATCAGGTTTGCACCCTTGACGATCAGCCCTTGTTCAGAACGCAATTCCTGCATCACTGCCTGCAATTCCACGATTGCGCCACTGGCTTTATTCACGATGCCCATCACGCCAGCGGGCTCTTCGCCTATGTGTACAGCATCCATGGAAAGCCAGCCACTGCCGCTGCCGGGGATGATGCTGAGGGTTTTGCCGCCCATCAGGGAGGAATCCCCAATCACAAAGCTGCTGCCTTCCCTCATGCGGATATCGCTGTGGATGCGGGATTTTACGATCACGTTTTCATTTTGTGTGCTTATCTGCTTCACGCGCCCCACTTCCATGCCCCGATACATCACTTTATCACCCACTTCCAAGCCGCTCACATCCGTAAAACTCACCTTCAAATCCTGCAAAGAGCGGGTGCTGATCTTGTTGCTCAGCCATAAATTGCCCAAAATAAGCAGGATGGCAATGACGATGGTAAACAAGCCCACCCTCACCTGCACGCTTTTGATATCGGGATAAAACTTCTTCATCTGGTGTGCCCTTCTTATGTTTTCAATTCTTTCTTTTGTGCTGCGGGAAAGAGGATGTTATTTAGGATCAGCCTGTATCCGGGGGAGCTTTTATGCAATTCCAGGATGGTCTCCGGATCCCCCACGCGGTGTTGATAATCCTCATGATCATGCCCGCCATAAAAGGTGAAGGTGCCCTTGCCGATATTGCCGTGAATATACTTAACTTCATTGGCTCCGGGAACTTCGCCCAGGATGATCACGCTCTTTTTTACCTTGTCCTTAAAAAAGGAGGTGGTTTGCCCCAAAAAGCCATTCACCACATTGGTGTGGCATTGGGTAAGCATCGTGGGCACGGGGTCATACTTGGCACTAAAATCGAAGAGCTGAAAATAATCACCCTCCGCCCCGCGCAAGCGTGAGTAGTCACTGGCATCGATATCCGAATATTCATACTCAAAAGGATTGGTATAGATCTTAAAATCCTCAAAGGCAAAACAGCGGCTATAATCCAGCTTGCTTTGATAATTGGGATCAATGCCATCCCCATCGATGAGGGCATCCACGATGTCCACATCCCCCGCCGCCAAAGCGATATCATAGGTATCTGTGGCAGCACACATGGCAAACATAAATCCGCCCTCATACACAAATTCACGTATCTTCTCTGCCACTGCATGCTTCAATTGCCACACCTTCTGATATCCATGACGCTGTGCCATCGCCTCATTTACCCTCACATCGTTTTGATACCAATCCGTGTGACGGTAGGAGCCATAAAACTTGCCATACTGCCCCGTAAAATCCTCATGATGCAGATGCAGCCAATCATAATCCTTCAATTGCCCTGCCATCACCTCATCATCCCAAAAGCGGTCATAATCCACTTCGGCATACTCCAAAGCCAAGGTTACCGCATCATCCCAGGGGAGGCTATTGGGCGGAATATAAACGGCAATCTTGGGCTCTTTCTCCAATACCACCGCCTCCATATTGGCTTCATCAATCTCCAACATAATCGCCGCCACATCAGAGGAGGAAACACCTTCATACCTCACTCCACGAATATTGCACAATGCCTCCAGATCGCTTGTGGAAGGCATCAGGAAGCTCCCTCCCCGATAGTTTAACAACCACTTTACCACATGCTGTTGCTTCAGCGCTTCAAACGCCACGCCATAAGCCTTCAGATGGTTTGTCTGGCTGATATCCATGGGGATCAATAGCTCTGCGCCCAACATCATGGGTAGTAGCAGAGCCAAAACGATTATATATATTGTCTTCAATCTGTTTTCCTCTCTTGCAATCGCTGTTTATCAATATAATCCAACAGCTCTTCCCTGCCCATCTCAGGATCCTGATACCACGCCTCTTTTGCAGCTTGCAACAGGCTTCCCAACAGGGGTCCGGGAGCGATGCCAAAAGTGTCAATCAAGTCTTTGCCTGTCAAGCAAAATCTTGGAATCCTGTTTTGCAAATCCAAAAACCGCCGCCGCAGACCGGGCACCTGCTCTGGATTGCGATATTGCGGGGCATGCGCCAGATTATCCGCATGCACAAGGTCCAAGAGCTGCCACAGCGCCGCCCCATATTGATCGGCAATCCTCAAGAGTGTCTCAGGTTTCATCAGGGAACCATCTTCCCCGCTATTCTTAAATCGCATGTGCCCTGCTATTACCCTTTGAATGATTTGCCGCTGCGGCTTGGCAATCTGATAGCGCATCAGAATGGAGTGTGCCAGTTTTGAACTCAATCTTTCATGCCCTATAAAGCGGGGTGTGCCATCGCTCTGGAAGCTAATGGTTCCCGCCTTGCCAATATCGTGCAAAAGCGCAGCCCATCTGGCAATACAGCCAGATTCGCTGTTTCTGATCACCTCCAGGGTGTGCTCGAAGGCATCCAGATGGTGGTATTTATTTTGCTTCAAGCCCTCAAGCCGGTTCAGCTCAGGGAGGATATATGCCAGAATGCCGGTTTGCTGTAACATCATTATCGCCTCTGCCGCCTTCTTTCCCTCT
>JAAYQD010000087.1 GCA_012519465.1 Candidatus Cloacimonadota bacterium | reverse complement strand
AGAGACAAAGGTGGTTAACAGGGAAGGATCAGTGCGCCGGTGGCTTAGGGGTGACTATGTAACTAAAAAAAGCAAGCTACCTCGTAGGTACGGATGGCAGCTGCATTATTTGGGTTTAACAGGGTATTAGAGGTCTTTCAGGTAGCTTTTATCCAATATCTGGATTAAAGAGTGATGTCTTTCACGCAATTCTTGAATATGTTTTTGCAGAAAGAATTCACGCTCCAAGGCAATCAACCTTGCCTTCAGCTTGTCTTTGATCTCTTCAAAGGAGATAGGTTCCGGCTCTTTGCGGTCTGTGAGCATCAGGATGTGATAGCCATGATGAGAGGGGAAGACGGGGCTGATATCGCCCACATTCATACTAAATGCCATGTCTTCGATGGCAGGAGTGATCTCCCCACGCCTGAAATACCCCAAATCCCCACATTGGTTGCAGGTGGGGCAATCTGAGCATTGGGCACACGCCTGTTCAAAATCCTCTGCGCCCTTGATATTGGCACGGATGGAATCCGCCCTGTCTTTGGCATGAGGGGTGTTTTTGCCCACCAACACGTGTGAGGCGCGCACGGTCTCCACGGAAGTGAATACCTCCTTATGCTCTTCATAGAATGCATGCAATTGCTGGTCGTCTATCTCAATGCTATCTTTCCACAGATGTGTCAGATACTTGCCCACCACGATCTTACGTGTGATTTTGAGCTCCAGATTGCGGGCTTCTTCTATGCTGAGGGGTTGTTCTTTATTCTCAAAATCGGCAAGGCATTGCAAAAAGTATTCATCAAACTCCTCCTCGCTGGCCTCAATGCCCAAAGAACATGCCTCTTGATACAATAAAAAACTATCTATCAGTCTATTAAGACTATCTATCTTGGCTTCGATCAGGTGCTCTTTGCAGATATTCAGTTGATCAGCGTCGATGGCTATATCGGCTTCTGATATTTCATATTCCGCAATTTTGGCTATTATCGTCATTTCTGTATTCCTTTTTCCTTTCAGCAGAGGCAAATTCCTCGCTGATACGGGTATATAATACAGATAAATTAAACGTAAAGCCAGTGAATGTCAAATCAAAATCCACCTTGCGGTACCAAGTCACCTGTCTCTTGGCATAGTTGCGACTGCCCTGAGCCGCCATGGCAACGGCATCTTCCAGGCTTTGTCTTCCCTCCAGATAGCCCCTGTACTCTTTGTAACCAAGGCTGTTCAAACCGGGATCATCCCAAGTATAAGAGCTTGCCAAGAGCCCCTTTATTTCCTCCAACAGTCCTGCCTCCACCATCTTGTCCATCCGCTGGTTGATGCGCTGATACAGCTCTGCACGCGGGGGATTGAGCAAGATGCGGAAGGGCTTGTAAAGCTGCTGTGGAGATTGCCGGCGCCAGTGTTCGCTCAAGGGGATGCCCGTGGCCTGATACACCTCCAGCCCGCGGATGATGCGCTGGGTATCCATATTGCTGATGCCTCCTGCAAATTCAGCATCCACAGCCTGCAGCTCCTGATACATCCTATCCAGCTCCGCTTGCCTCGCTTCAGCATCCTCTGCGGAAGGCAGACGCTCTCGCAATGCCTCTTTAATCTCTGCAGGGATGGGAGGCAATTCACAAATCCCCTCCAATAAGGTCTTGATATACATGCCCGTTCCGCCACACAGCACCGGAACCAACCCTCTGGCATGATAATCCTCTATCACCTTTCCGGCATCCCTGGCAAAACTGCCTGCATCGTAGCTGCAATCAGGATTCACGATATCAATGAGGTGATGGGGGATACGTGTCTGCTCTTCAGCGGTCGCCTTGGCGGTGCCGATATCCATGCCCCGGTATATCTGCCGTGAATCAGCGGAGATGATGCCAGAGCCCAGATGCTGTGCCAGCTCCAATGCCAGGGCGCTTTTCCCTGATGCTGTGGGACCCTCCACGATCACGATGGGAATCATAGGATGCGCTTGAACTTCTTGTCAAAATCCTGCATGCTCATCTTGATGATGAGGGGACGCCCGTGCGGACAGAAATATGGCGTCTGGCAGGCAAAGAGATCATTGATCAGATTCACCATTTCCCTGCGGGTGAGAGGCTTGCCAGCTTTCACTGCCGCTTTGCAGGCTATGGATTTGGCAAGGCTAATCCTAAAATCCGGGTTTTCCTCTATCTCGGATTCCAGATGCTGGAGGATTTCCAAAAACACCTTGCCGCCCTGCCAATCGCTCAGCTCTGCGGGGATTTCCTCTATCACCAGGGAGGAGCCGGAAAATTTCTTTACCACAAACCCTGTCTTTTCCAGCATCTCCATATTCTCTTCAATCAGCCGTTT
>JAAYQD010000086.1 GCA_012519465.1 Candidatus Cloacimonadota bacterium | reverse complement strand
TGGAAGCCTGATATTCCTGATTTGTGCTGATAACCACACCCTTAAAAGCCTTACAGAGCGATGGGAAGTCTATACTCTTTCCGGGTTGTCCCCCAAAGCTGCAAGCCAGAAGAGGCGTGCCCTCATCTATCTTATATTTGGCTCGGATATCTTCATAAGTCTCTTTGCGACGTGCCAGAAGTCCTGTTTTGATGCTTTTGGGAAAAGAAAGCATACTGTGCGGCGTGCTGAAAGGCAGGCGGAAAGCCATGTCAGCGTGTTGGTAAAGACTGTAAATAGTGTTGATAAGTGGATATATCTGAGGTTCATCCTTAAATAGATGCTGATAAATAAATACCCAGTCGAAGTTAGATATAGCGAATACAGGTATTTTGGCATAGCTACAGGCTTCCATCACCAAATAGGGAATATCGGCTATCACCAGATCAATGGCTTGAGTGCGCAGCCAATCTACTTCCCTTTCCACGATTTCATTGCGTTTGCCAAACAGCTCCAGCAAAGCCTCCCTGGTGGCAGGAATATCAGATTTCAAGTCTTCTTTGTGCTTCACGCCAAAATCCATCTGTGCGGGATGAAGCTCACAGAATGGGCTCTGCAGGCAGGAGAACAGAAATGCAGGCCGCTGGGTTCTCAAAAGCACCTGCACACCCAGCCGGATAAGCTCATCGCTGAGTGCCGCCATCCGCGCGGCATGGCCGAATCCGTGATCTGAGATATAAATGGCGATTCTAAGCATTTGTTCCTCTAATACAGAATATGAGGCGTTTCTGCCTCTTCCCCACTCTTAACTTCCAAAACCAGCTTGTTGGGCAGGCATATTATGGGCAGTATGGAGGTGAATCCCTGTTTAACACAGCGTTTATCAGGGCAATCTGCCGCGATCATCCCCACCTGCTGATCACGAATCTCAAAGCTATTATGCTCGTCCACCTTCACCACCTGGTTTTTGTCCATGGGATAGATGCTCCACAACACGTCATTTTTGTACACATACAGGAGTGCATCTTGTTTCAAATCGCGCTTTCTCCACAGGAATATGGCGGAAAGCACGATCGCCATCATGATCAGGAAAACCAGGATAAAATCGGCAATAGTGAGTTCCCTGAACCAGGCTTTACTTTTCAAACTTTCCTCGGAATGGCTCTTTACAACACCCAGTTATCGCCTTACCTGCTTCATCAATCAGCAGATTTTGTTTCACTCCTTCAACCCCTCGTGTGATAATGGGTTTGCCACATTTGGCGCAGATGCTGTCGTAGTGTTCTCCATACCCTATATTCCCCGCATAAACCCAGCGTAAATGCTTTTGTGCGATCTTTCTGGCATCCAACACTGCTTGTATTTCAGTGGGGTGGATTTGGGCTTTATAAGCCGGATAATAGCGGGAAAGGTGCAGAGGGATTTCCCTATCGATTTTGGCGATGGTGCGTGCAAGCTCCTCGATTTCCTGCGGGGAGTCATTCAGCCCTGGAATCAGGAGATTGGTTATTTCCAGATGCACGTCATGCGCGTGTGCCATCTTTATGGTGTCCAATACAGGCTGTAGACCACCATTACAATGCTGGCGATAAAAACTATCCTGGATGGATTTGAGGTCGATATTCATGGCATCCAGATATGGCAAGAGCTGTTGCAAGGGCTGGCACTCCACAAATCCGTTGGTGATGAGCACGATTGCCAGATCTGGGATTTCCTGCGCCAGATCATAGATATATTCATACCAGGTAAAGGGTTCCGTATAGGTGATTGCGATCTGGCGGGGCAGAGATGGATACTGATGAAAATAGACACGAATATCGGAAAAAGTAAGTTCTGCAGAGCCAGTGTCTTTTTGAGAAATCTCAGCATTCTGACAAAAGAAACAGCCCAGATTGCAGGAGTTTGGTCCGATGGATATGATGGCAGAACCCGGATGATAATGATATAAGGGCTTCTTTTCTATAGGATCAATATTGAAGGCGATGGTTTTACCATAGTTGGTGGCATACAGGGTACCATCATGATTGTACCTGCCGCGGCAGATCCCCCTCTCCCCTACCTTGATGATGCAATGATGGGGACACAGCAGACAGCGCACAGCTTTTGTACCTATATCGTCTGCCTTTTCCCAAAACATGGCTTCACGCCTTAGTTCTTGCATCTTTTCACTCCTTGCAGGTATTTGTCCAAAGAATCCTGAAAGCGGGAGATCACCTTGCGCGCACTCTCCCCCATCTTTTCTCTTTGCAGAGGATTATCCAATAGAAATGTCAATTTATCATCCAGTTCTTTTTTGTCCACTACTAATATCGCCTCATCCTGCAAAAGTGCCTCCACAGATTCCACGCAGGAGCTATGATGAGGACCCATCAGGATGGGTTTGCCAAAGCTTGCCGGCTCCAAAGGATTGTGTCCACCAAAGTTATAGAATGACCCGCCCACTATAGCCAGATCACAGATGCTATAGGCATGATTGAGCCAGCCCATCGCATCCAAGATGAAGATGGGAGCGCTGCGTGCCTGCTCTCCCTCATCTGAAAACAGCCGATACGAAAAGCCTTCCATCAGCTTGACTATCTCATCCATCCTGTTCAAATGGCGCGGCACTATGATGAACCTCAATTGCGGATACTCATGCTGCTGATTGGAAAACGATTTGAGCAGCAGCTTCTCTTCGCCGGGACGGGTGCTGCCAGCACAGATGATAATATCAGAGGTGGCAAAGCCCCATTCTTGCCGTAGTCCAACGGTATCAATCTCGATGGGCAATGCAGCAAATTTGAGGTTTCCTGCCACGGTTATTTTGGTGTCAAATAGCTGTTTAAAGCGCTGTGCATCCTCTTCGCTTTTTGCCATGATCTCACAGATGGGACGCTGCAGTATCTTTAATAAAGGGCGTATTGCCCGCAGCCTTTTCACGCTACGTTCACTGAGGCGGGCGTTGATAAAGAGTACGGGAATATTTTGTGAGCGCGCCAACAGTAATAGATTAGGCCAGATCTCTGTTTCCATCACACACAAGAGCCCCGGATTCAGGGCTTGCAGCTGCTTTTTTCTGAGGCTGTAAATATCAAACACACTTAGCCTGGAGTAAACTGAAGGATGTATGCCAGATGCAGCTTTCAGCCCATTAACCGTAGTGGTGGTGATGGCTATCTTGGTATTGGGTTCTTGTTTTAGCAAAGCCAGGATCAAAGGTTTTAAGGCGTTTACCTCCCCCATTGATGCCGCATGAAACAAAATACCGCCATCGAGTGCTTGCCCCTCGGCTATCAGGGCATCCCGGTAATTGATACGCTTCAAGAAGAAACCCAAGACGGGTTTGAAGATGAAGAATAAGACTTCGATAATAAGGTTAAACAGATAAAGGAAAGTCAATTGCAGATAAGCCATCATTTTTGCCCCAAGAAAGAAAATGGACGCCTTGATAGGCGTCCAAAAATGGCGGGAGCGACGAGACTCGAACTCGCGGCCTCTTGCGTGACAGGCAAGCGTTCTAACCAAACTGAACTACGCCCCCAGCGTTGTTCGATTGAACTGTATTGTTTGAGCATCATTTTGAATATGCATTTTCTGTCAAGACAAATATGCGCATTTGCCTCATATTTTCTTTCCAGAGCAGCATAATACATAGCCAACATCATGCAATAAATAAACTTAACATTCTTTCAAAGAAAGGATGCCACATCCTCTCTAATGTGACTTTTGTTGCCTGGCGCCATGCCTGATGACAGCGGCAATGAAGGCATTAAATAGCGGATGCGGTCTTTGCGGACGTGATTTGAATTCAGGATGAAACTGAACACCAATATAAAAGTCGTTGGTTTTCAATTCCATTATTTCGATCAGCATTCCATCCGGTGCGGTGCCGGAAACCATCATCCCTCGTGAATTAAGTTGCGGGTTGTATGTATTATTGATTTCATAGCGATGGCGGTGCCTTTCGCTGATCTGCTCCTTTTGATAGGCATCGTATGCCAGGCTGCCTTTTTGCACGCAACAGGGATAGGCTCCCAAGCGCATATTGCCGCCCACCATGCTCTTATACTTGGCAGTATCAATCTGATGGAGCACCGGATGCGGAGAATGGGGAGCAAATTCGGTGCTGTGAGCATCTGTCAATCCACATACATTTCTGGCAAATTCTATCACCATCGCATGCAAGCCCAGGCAGATGCCAAAAAACGGGATATTATGCTCTCTGGCATAGCCGGCAATGATGATCTTACCTTCGATATCGCTCATTCCAAAACCACCGGGCAAGATGATGCCATCGATATCGTCCAGCTCTTGTTTCAACTCCTCATCACTGAGGCAGTGTTCTGTTTCTATCCAACGGATATTCACTTTGCGCTGATTGGCTGCGGCGGCATGTAGCAATGCTTCGCGCACACTTTTGTAAGAATCCTGATGCCTCACGTATTGTCCGCAAATGGCGATGTTGATTTCTTCTTCTGCCCTATGGACAGACTCCAGAAATTGATGCCACAGCTTCAATTCCGGCTCCCGGTATTCAAGGTCAAAATGATCACATATCACCTTGGAAAAACCAGCATGCTGGTACACCAGAGGTACTTCATACACACAATCCACATCGATGGCGTTGAAGACGTTTTCTGTGGGAACGTTGGTAAAGAGGGCAATTTTGCTGTAGATTTCCTCTTCAAAGGGCATTTCGCTTCTACACAAGAGGATATCCGGTTGGATACCGATCTCACGCAGTTTATATGTGCTGTGTTGGGAAGGCTTTGTCTTCAATTCACCGGCTGTTTTGATATAAGGCACATAGGTAAGTAGCACACACAGGCAGTTTTTGGTGCCCAGCTCCAAACGCAGCTGACGCACTGCTTCCAAAAACGGCAGGCTTTCAATATCACCAACCGTTCCCCCAATTTCCGTGATGATCACGTCAAAATGGCGATCCAGCTTTTTGATGCGTTTCTTAATCTCATCCGTCACATGGGGAATCACCTGCACCGTCATGCCGCTATACAGGCCGCGGCGCTCGTTATCGAGCACGGTTTCATATATTTGCCCTGCGGAACAGCTGGAATCCCGGGTGAGCACCACATCCACAAAGCGTTCATAGTGTCCCAGATCCAGATCGGTTTCTGCCCCATCATCAGTTACAAACACCTCTCCATGCTGAAAGGGGCTCATCATGCTGGGATCTACGTTCAGGTAGGGATCATATTTTTGCAGGGATACCTTGTACCCCATTTCTTTTAGCAAGAGACCAATGGTAGCGGTGGCGATGCCCTTTCCCAAAGAGGAAAGGACACCGCCCATAACGAATATATATTTTGCCACGCTTCTACAAGCAGGGGTTTAGGTTAGGGATTTGAGCGCGTCAAGGGATTCCTTGATAGCCTGCACAGTATAAGCCAGGTCTTCGTCTGTATGACGATAGCAGATATAGCCGTGGTGGTAGGGCTGCAGGAATACCTTTCTGCGGATCAATTGGGTATAAAACTCCGTTCTCAATTTCTTGTACAGGCCTTCATCATCACGCGGGAAGGTGATATAGGGCATCCAGGGTGCACCGCTGAAGCGGCAGTTGATACCGGAATCATCCACCACTTTCTCCACGTCTTTGGCAAATTTATTGCCTTTTTCGGCGATCACATCCAGCATTTTGTCGCGCTCCAAAAGCTCAATGGTCTTCAGAGCTGCAATCTGGGCATCGCTATTGGGGAAGAAGGTGGAAGACAAAAACACATTGTCTGCCATCACATTCATGATGTCTGCTCTGCCCACCAAGGCGGCGATGGCATAACCGTTTGCCATGGCTTTGCCGAAGGTGGCAAGATCGGGAGTAACGCCAAAGAGAGCCTGGGCGCCACCGATATGACAACGGAATCCAGTGCGGATTTCATCAAAAATCAACACACAGCCATACTGGTCTGCCAGCTTGCGCAAGCCTTCCAGATAGCCGGGTTTAGGCATTTCCACTTCTGCTGCCAAGGGGTGACCAACGGGGGTCACGATGATGGCGGCGAGATCGTCAGCATGCTTTTTACAGATATCTTCCACTTGGTCCAGGTCGTTGTAGTGGAATTCAATTACGTCTTCATACAGCTTTTCAGGGATTCCGCCCTTCACTTCCACACACCAGTCGTGCCAGCCATGATAGCCGCAACGTGCCACTTTCAGCTTGCCGGTGAATGCACGGGCTGCCCTGATGGCGATAGTGGTGGCGTCTGAGCCGGTTTTCACGATGGCTGCCATTTCACAGCAGGGGATGATCTCTTTCAGCTTGTTTACCAATACATTCTGGATGGATTGGGTGAGGGAAAAGCAAAAGCCCTTGTTTTTGATCTGTGCAATCACGGCATCATCGATTTCATCTTCACGATATCCGATGCTGATGGGACCATAGGCACATAGATAGTCTATGTATTCATTGCCATCAACGTCCACAATTCTGCCGCCTTTGCCATTTTCAAAAAAGATGGGATATTCACCAATAACAAAGTTGTAGGGTCTGCGAATGCCGGCCACGCCGCCGGGAACGAGTTTTTGAGCTTCGGCAAACATTGCCATGCTTTTGTCGAGTTTAAGTTTTTCTGCCATTTATTTTACCTCATCTGGTCCATAATGTTGTGATTCCCATGCCGCCGCCAATGCAAAGCGATGCCAAGCCTTTGGATAGCTCACGCTTTTTCATTTCATGCAGCAAGGTTACTATGATTCTGGCGCCACTGGCTCCTATCGGATGCCCCAAAGAGATGGCGCCGCCATTTACGTTTACGATGGCGGGGTCTATCTTGCCCACGCCGTCTTGTTCCAAGCCTTTCAATACTGCCAAAGATTGAGCGGCAAATGCCTCATTCAGCTCGGCAAGCTGGACGTCGGAAAGTTTCCATTCCGCCTTATCCAGCGCTTCCTTGATGGCAGGCACAGGACCGTATCCCATTATTGAGGGATCCACTCCGGCTGAAGCATAGTTTTCCAGGGTGCCCAAAATTGGCAATCCCAGTTCTTTTGCCTTGTCTTCACTCATCAGTAGCAGGAGGGCTGCACCGTCGTTGATACCGGAAGAATTGGC
>JAAYQD010000085.1 GCA_012519465.1 Candidatus Cloacimonadota bacterium | reverse complement strand
TCTGTTTGGCAAGTTCAATCAGCTCCATGATAACCTGGGTTGTTTCAATAGCTATGTTTTGGTATCGCCTTATGGACGCCTCCAGCAATTCGGAAAATTTCTTGGATTGCACCAGGTTGCGCCTGGAGAAAGTCTTTATGTTACCCTTAAGCAACCGGTTTAGTAGTTCTACTGCTAAATTCTTCTGCTTCATACCCTTTACTTCCTCAAGGAACTCATCGGAAAGAATAGCGATGTTGGGTTTAGACAGGCCTATCGAACCCAAAATATCTATTACCTCATTGGATGAAATTGCCTTTGACAATAATTGGTTCAATTCGCTATCTAACTGGGATATGGTTTTCTTCTTACTGTCATCACTGATCATTTTAACAAGACCTGCTTTAACGGCTTTGTGAAATCCTACTTCAAGATTAAGACTTTCAGCAATGTCAGTCGTAGCACATAAGGAATATGCCTTAGCCATTTCTGTCACCAGCTTGACGTAATCATTCTTCCGGTCTTCCCGAAGACCTATAATATAATCCATCGTTTCCACAATAGCCTGCATTTTCTCGCTTGGTTTTCCAGTAAAGAATTTGCCGTAATCGTGTCCATGCAACAGTTCTTTGATTAAATCATACTTTTCAAGCAAGATCTCGGAAGCCACTTCTGTATCCACGCCGGTGGTTTTCTTATCACTTTCCGTATATTGGGCCAGGGCTTCTTTTAAATTCTCGGCGATTCCGATATAATCAACAACAAGCCCACCTTGTTTTTCTTTAAAGACCCGGTTTACCCTGGCAATTGCTTGCATTAGATTATGACCACTCATAGGTTTATCAATATACATTGTGTGCATGCTTGGCACATCAAATCCTGTGAGCCACATATCCCTCACAATCACCAGTTTGAGTTCATCGTTTCTGTCCTTCATCCGCTTTGCCAAGGTCTCACGATTAGCCTTTGTCCCAATAAAGGGTTGCCAACCCGATGGATCAGATGAATTTCCTGTCATTACAACTTTAATTTTACCGGACATCAAATCATCACTATGCCAATCAGGGCGCAATTCGACAATCTGTTTATATAAATCAATAGCAATCCTTCGGCTCATAGCTACAATCATAGCCTTACCGCCTTCGTTTTCTTGCGCCTGTTCTCGTTTTTCAAAGTGCCCGACAATATCTTTGGCGATTTGCTTAACACGCTGCTCCGTACCAACAATCGCCTCCAGTCTGGCCCATTTACTCTTAAGCTTTTCCTTTTGGCTAGATTCCTGATATTCGGTAATTTCTTCATATTCCTTATCAACTTGTGGTTTCATTTCTTCCGGCAGTTCTAACTTGGCAATTCTGCTCTCATAGAAAATCTTAACCGTTGTACCATCTTCCACTGCTCGGGTCATATCATATACATCAATATAATCACCAAAAACAGCCCTGGTGTTCTTGTCAGTCAATTCTACAGGTGTACCCGTAAAGCCAATGTAGGAAGCATTTGGCAAACTATCACGCATGTATTTGGCATAACCATACTTTACATCCGCTTCAGTTTTACCTCTCACTACTTCTGCACCAAACCCATACTGACTGCGATGAGCTTCATCGGCAATAACTATAACATTTTTTCGATCTGTTAAAACCACATTATTTGCGTATTCAACAGTACTTTCTGCTACCTCATCAAAAACAGGACCAGGGCTAGAGTCTCCCTTCACTTCATTAGTAAAAGGCGCAAATTTATGGATAGTTGTAAAGATAATACCCCCGCTGGTACGATTATTAAGTAGTTCCCTTAAATGTTCTCTATCTCTGGCTTGCACCGGGGTGTTTCGGAGCAGATCCTTGCTTTTCAGGAAAGTGCTAAAAAGCTGGTCATCCAGATCATTGCGGTCTGTAATAATAACAATGGTGGGATTTTCTAATTCTTTGCTAATCACCAGTTTCCCCGCATAAAATACCATTAATAAGCTTTTTCCACTTCCTTGTGTATGCCAAATTACACCAATGCGTC
>JAAYQD010000084.1 GCA_012519465.1 Candidatus Cloacimonadota bacterium | reverse complement strand
AGCGCACTGAACGTCCTCAAAGAAGCGGGCACTGCCAACCTAATGCGCTGGCTGCCAGATAATACCGACAGCACCAAGCTGCGCAATTACATCGGCAATAAATGCCTGTATCCCACTTCTTTACCGCAAAATGAGGAGGAGCTGGATTTTGAGCGGGCACTGGCCAGAGAAGCGCTCAGGATGGCGTATCTTCAGCATTGCCAGATGCACTTTGAAGCCTCCAAGGTGGGATATCTGGACAAGGTGATGTCCAACGAGAAGGATGGCTTTGACCGCAAGTTTAACTATCTGCACTATGAAGAGGAACACCAGTTTCAGGAAAGCGAAATAGATATGATCATCGCGGCGGGAGGTATCTTTGCCCATAATCCTGATGGCTTGGATAAAGCGCTGATTATCATTGATGCCTTGCAGCCCAAGGGAATCACCCGCATTGCTGTGGACAAGGATTTTACCAGCCCCCACTGGGGAGTTCTTTCAGAATCTGATGCCCATTCTGCAGAGCATCTATTACAGAGCCAGTGCATAGAACTCATCGCCTGGCATGTGGCGCCCATCTTCCCCAAGGGCCACAAAAAAGGCAAGCTCATTTGTACCATAAATAAGGACGGCAAGACGCAGGAGCTAACGCTGAGCGCAGGAGAGTTTGAGATAATCCCAGCCGGAAGCAAGAGCATTAGCCTTGGAATCAAAGGCAAAGGATATCTGGATATCAAAGGGAAAGATAGTAGTCTTGCCACGGATTTGCCCATTATACTGGATATGCGCAAGGGCGAAATTGCACCAATCAAGAGAGCCTCCTCAGCTCCTGAGGCTACACACCCAACCACCCTCCATAAAGCGGAACTGACCATCTCCACCCAGATGCCCAGAAGACGCAATATCCTCTTACCCTATAAAGGTGAGACCCGATACGCTACCGGCGCCAAGGTGAATGCCCGTGATATCGTGGCTGTGAATCGCTTCAATCCACCACGGCTCTTCATCGTGGACGGTATGCGCAGATTTGGAAAGCTGGATAGTGAGCTCCTGCGCGAGGCTTTCAAGGTGAAAGTGGGCGATGAAGCGGATTATGACGTGGTATTGGCAGAATTGCCAGATAATCCCAACTGGCCCGGCTATCTGCGGAATTCCCTGAAAGTATTAAACCCCGTGAGAGGAAGGGTGGAATTTATATATTACAACACGGGATTGGTGGTGCTTTCTGAAATCCAGGATTACAGTGTGAAACCCATCACCATCAAAGTGGCAGAGCTGTTGGGCGTGCCTCCCAAACGCATTGGCAGATACATGGAGCGTCAGCCGGGAGATTTTGTATTCAGCGGCGAAACCATCGCCAGGCACAAAGGCAACTTTAAGACAAACCCTGCCTATCACTTTGTAAGAGCGCCCAATACGGGCACCATCACCAATCTGGATACCAAGGCGGGAACCGTGGAAATCCGTTATATTTCCCAACCGATGGAATTTGCCGCCCACGTGCATGGAACCGTGAAGGATGTGGTGGAAGATCAATCCATTTCCCTTGAATACTCTGCACGCCGCCTGGATGGGATACTGGGCTTGGGCGCTGATAGCTCCGGTCCCCTGCGGCTCATCAGGGAAGATACGATTTTGCCAGATCCCAGCCTGCAGGGAACCATCACCGCTTGCACGTTCGCACCCCAGCCACAGCATTTGCAGGCTCTCAAAGATTCCGGCATTGCGGGGCTCATCTGCTACGCCATGGATGAGGATGTGTTGCGAGATTTCACAGGGATCGAATTGGGCGTAATCAACACCGGAAATGAGGTATTGCCCTACAGTATCCTGCTTTTGGCTGGCTTTTCCCGGCAGCCCATGCCAGAATTCCTGAGTTCCAGCCTGGGTGCCCTCCAGCAAAGTCATTGTTTTCTGATGCCCCACACGCGCATCCGGGCTGGCGTGGTGCGCCCATTTGCTGATTTTCTATAGCCTTATTCCTTTTTTAGATGTGAAAATGCACCCTCATGGCAAAAGCCTGGTCTGCTGCTTGGAAAAAAACACTTGCCTGAAAAGGCAGTTTTAAAAACATGGTTTATTCTTATCATAATTTTTAACCCACTGGGAGGAAATACATGCTTGACGACCTTAGAAAGAAACAGAAACTCGTCATCTACATCGTGGCTGTTGCCTTTATACTTACAGGTGCCGGCGGCGCAATCTTCGGCCTCAGAGAAGGGCTTTTTGGCAAAAAGAACTATCTGGGCAAAGTGAATGGTGAAAAGATCACCATCCAACAATTCCAGGCAAGACTGGAAGAGGCATACGAACAAGCCCGTTCACAGGGCAGGGAAATAGACGACAACACACGTCGCCAAATGCAAAACCAAGTCTGGGACCAGATGGTAAATGAAATCCTGATCAAACAACAGCTCAAAAAACACCGCATCAAAGTGTCGGATAACGAGATAGTTACCGCTATCCAAAACAATCCACCTGAAGAATTGATGCAATGGGAACAGCTTCAAACCAATGGTCGCTTTGACAAATCCAAATATCTGGATGCCCTCAAAAACGACATCAACTTCTATGCTATGATGGAAAACTATATGCGCAGCTATCTGCCCCACAAAAAGCTGGAAGAAAAGATAAAGAAAGATGCCAACATCACCCTGGATAGCCTCAAGGTGGAATATGACAAAGAAACGAACAAGATAGATGGCAAAGCCTTGTGGTTTGATATCAATAAGTCCGATCCTGTGAATGTGAGCGATGCCGAAGTGCGTGCTTATTATGACAAAAATAAAGAGACCGAATACAAGAAAGGTCCCGCATCCCGCATCAAATATATCACCTTTGAGGTAAAACCCAGCGATATGGATTTCAACCTGGTAAAGGCTGAGATGGATCTCTTGTATCAACGCCTCGTGGGTGGTGAGGATTTTGCCCAATTGGCAGAAGCCTATTCCGAAGATCCCGGCTCTGCTGCCAATGGCGGGGCTCTGGGTGAATTTGGCAAAGGACAGATGGTTCCAGAGTTTGAACAAGCCGCTTTTGCCCTCAAGGTGGGCGAGATTTCCAAACCTGTGCGTTCCGATTTTGGCTGGCACGTGATTCGCTGTGATTCTATTGTCTCAGCCGGGCCCGAGCCCATGATCAAGGCATCCCATATCCTGCTCAATGTGAATACCTCTGAAACCACCAAAGATGCGATCCAGAAAAAGGCTGAAGACACACGCAAGCTGATCTCCAAGAAAGGGATCGATGCCGCTGCCAAAGAGCTTAAACTGGAAGTAGCCACCGGCGGCTGGCAACCTCATGATCAGGAAATCATCGATGGCATCGGCAATCTGCCAGAGCTGCACAAATTTATAATCAAAAAGAAAGAGAAATCCACCTCTCCCGTCTTGACAGACCAGTCTGGACGCTATATTGTGGCATATCTTACAGACAACAAAAAGGTCTATTACGAAGATTTTGAGCAGATCAAGCTGCAAATCAAATTCAAGCTGGAGAAAGATAAGAAGATAGCCAACGTCAAGACCAAAGCCCAAGCTTTCCTGGCAAATACCACCCCGCAGGAATACTTTACCAAAGGCGTGAATGAAGGCTGGAAATTGGTGGAGTTGAAAGGCCACAGACAGGGCAGCTATATCCCAGAAATAAACGCCCGCTTGGAAGAATTCACCGATGCCGCCCTGGCTTTGAAAGAAGGCGAATACAGCAAGCTGGTGGAAACCAAGGAAGGCCCGTTTGTGATCTGGGCAGAAACCAGAACCAAACCCGATTACCCTGGTTTTGACAAAGATAAAGACAAACAAAAAGAACTGCGTGACCGCATGGAAAACGCAGCCTACAACCGCTGGTATCAAGATATTAGGAATAACGCCAAGATCATTGATAACCGCGCTGCATTTGGTTTATAAACTGGCATGAGCAAACTTATGGCAAGCGTGAGCGGGGTGCGCGGCATCTTCGCCGATAGCATCGATCCGCTCATCACCACCCGCTATGCCGCTGTTTTTGGCGAATTTATCAAAGCTGATGCCCCCCAAGCCACCATCGTGGTGGGCAGGGATAGCCGCACCACCGGCCAAAATATGCTAAGTGCTGTCATCGCCGGGCTCACCGGCGTGGGCTGTCACGTCATCGATATCGGCGTAGTCTCCACCCCCACCGTGCTGTTGAACGTACAACGCTTCAAGGCACTGGGGGGCATCGCCATCACCGCATCCCACAATCCTCCCCAGTGGAATGCCATGAAATTCATCGATAGCGATGGCATGTTCCTTTCTCCCCAGCGTTCCGCAGGCTTTTTGGCAAGCGTGGAAGACCCCATCCGCTGGCAGGATTGGCAACATATCGGCAAGGTGACCCAGGTGCGGGATGCCATCCGCTATCATATAGATAAAGTATTGGCAATCCCCTATTTGGATACCGATGCCATCCGTCGTCGCCGCCTCAAAGTGGTATTGGATAGCGTGAATGGCGCAGGCGGCCTCATCTCCCCCATCCTGCTGCAGGAGCTGGGCTGTGAAGTGATCAATATCAATCAGGAGCCCACCGGCATCTTTGCCCATCCCGCAGAGCCTCTCAACGAAAACCTCGTCCAATTGGAACAAGCCGTAAAAGAGCACAAGGCGGATATCGGCTTTGCCACAGATCCAGACGTGGATAGGCTCTCCATCGTGAACGAAAAGGGAGAATGCATCGGCGAAGAGCTTAGCGTGGTTTTGGCACAGCTTTATGTGCTGCCCAAACAGCGTGGAGATATAGTGGTAAACCTCAGCACCTCCATGCTCTCAGACGATGTGGCGCGTCGTTTTGGCGTGAAGGTACACCGCACCAAAGTGGGAGAAATCAACGTAGGCAAAAAGATGCAGGAGATTACCTCCCCCATCGGCGGCGAAGGCAATGGCGGCATCATCTGCCCCGCAGTGAATTACACCCGCGATGCCATCGCTGGAATGGCGCTGATCCTGGCTCTGGTGGCAGAAAGTGGACAGAGCATTTCCCAGCTGCGTGCCAGCCTGCCACATTACTTCTTTGCCAAAGGAAAGTTGGAGGTACCCTCCTCCCGCCTGGATGACATCATGTCTCGTGTACCTCAGCTCTTTGCAGATATGGAGATAGACACCCAGGATGGCATCAAAGCCACCGCCCCGGATCACTGGATACACGTGCGCAAAAGCGGCACGGAACCCATCATCCGCGTATATGTGGAATCGGACAGCCAAGCCCGCTCTGACGAAATCTGCAACCAAACCATAGACAAACTGAAAGAATAATCTTTAATATAGATTCAAATATCAAGGCCGCTCCCGCAGCGGCTTTTTTTTGCCCAGAATTACACCCTCTATAATACATAGGGATACGCGGTCTCAAACCCTTCAATATCATTCACAAGTTAATCCCATTCACATGACCCCTATGCCGATACAAAAAGTATATAACATTTCACCCAAGGCAGATATTGTGACACTCTGCAAAGGTTTTTGTGTCCCGAAACTTGCTCGCGCAGCGAGCTCCCTAAAGAGTCTCGGAGAGACGGTATTTCAGGTCAACTCGAGCTACATCAATATGTTACGAGTCTCGGAGAGACGGCACTTCAGATCAAATTCAAGCGGGTGCAGCCCGCCTTCCTTCGAGCGACAACATTCCTTTGTCCCCTGTGCCCTGCGCAAGCCCCGCTTGCGCCCTTATCCCTTGACACATCCAAGCTCCTGAAAACCTTTGACATTAGTGATATTAAACTAAGGAGACACAGTGTCAGAACTGCTAAAAATCCGGATTGACAGGCTATACTATGGCGAACGCAATCTGGTGGAAAACATAGATCTTACAGTAAATAAAGGCGATAAAATCCTGCTTGCCGGCACCACCGGTTCCGGGAAGACCTCGCTGCTCAATTCCCTCAACCTGATGAACCAAAGCTATGAAGGCGAGATAATTTTTGACGGCAGAGCCATCACCGGCTGTCCGCCTCAATTCCTGCGCAGCCGCATCCTGATGGTGATGCAGGAGCCCTGGCTGGGCGAGGGCATAGTGGAAGACATCTTGGCAGAACCCTTTTGCTTTGCCGCAGTGCGCAAACGGGGCATGAAAAAGGATGATAAGATGATATTGGAGCTGTTCGATTTGTTCAAATTGCCGCAGGAACACCTCAAAAAGAAGGCGGAGCAGCTTTCCGGAGGGGAAAAGCAGCGCATCGCCCTCATCCGTGCCTTGATTATGAAACCGGAAATCCTGCTCTTGGATGAGATTTCCTCCGCCCTGGATCAGGGTACCTCCCGCATCGTGGCAGATTATCTTCTGAAAAGTTATCCCGGCACCATCATCGCCATTTCTCATGATCCCCTGTGGCAGGCACATTGGCAAATCCAGTGGCATATCAAAGACGGCATCATCCACATCATACAAGGAGGTGAATGATGGATATCAGTTATTGGGGCTTGTTTTTCTCGCTGTTGCTGCTGGCATTTCCGCTCTTTATCTTTTGGCATCTCAAGCTTAAACTCACCAAACAGCTGCTCATCTCCTTTGGCAGGATGATCGCCCAATTGGCTTTGATTGGCATCTGGCTGCAAATACTTCTTGATAAAAACAATATTTGGCTCACCCTGGGTTGGCTGTTAATAATGATCACCAATGCGGTGATAATCCTCAGAAACCGCATGAAAAGCCACAAACGCATCCTTGCGCCAATCTTCTTTATCGCTTTGGCAGCCGCCTCCCTGATTGTGATGCCATGGGTTTTATTCGTTGTAATTCGCCCCAACCCCCTGTTTAGTGCGGATGTGGTGATCCCCATCTACGGCATGGTATTGGGCAATACCATGAATAGCTGTGCCTTGGCGATGGAACGCTTTGAAGGCAAGCTCAGCGACAATTGGAAGGCATATTACACCCTCATCAGCCTGGGCGCCAGCGATTGGGAAGCTGCCCTGCCGGCATTCAGACAAGCCATGCATATCTCCCTCTTACCCAGATTGTTATCCATCGCCGCCATGGGCATTGTGAGCCTGCCGGGAATGATGTCCGGACAGATTTTGGGCGGTGCATCGGCTTTGGTGGCGATCAAATATCAAGTAATGATAATGGCCGCCATCTTCTCCAGCGTCACCATTGCAGATTATCTTGCCATCAGGCTTTACCTCAAATGGCGCTTTGACCAGTTTTATCTGCCCAAGGAGGAGAGGTAGGTGGGCTTGCTGCGCGAGCTTAAGAGGTTAGAGACCAGAGGCCAGAGACCAGGGGCTTCGCTAAAACCAAGTCTATTTTGAGTTGGTGGGGAAAAAGGTGATAGGTGTTATGTGTCCTCTTGCCCATTAACCACCCTTGTCTCTCCTTTGTCTCGACAAGGGTGAGACAAGGGTGGTACAAGGGAGGCTAATGGGCAAGCGTACCCCCTGGCTTCAGCCGGGTGTTTCACCGGTTTTAACCGGTTTTATATCAATGACTTACACCTATTTTTAACATAGCATAAAACACAAAAACATCAATCTATATCTGGATTCAAACCCAAGTTCATCAATACGTGTAAAGCGTTGATAATATGAAGACTTAAAAACTGACTGAAGTCAGTGGAACGCCCGGCTGAAGAGGCTGTGAATAAACTCCTAATTAGTGCCAAATACTTCTTGACAAAATATGGGTATCTGCTATTGTGACATCATAATTTTGTAATGAGGATATTTGTTATGCACATTCAAACAGACTGTAGATACCAGATGATTCAATGTTGTCTTGATGACATTATTGCCCATGATAACCCTGTCAGGGCT
>JAAYQD010000083.1 GCA_012519465.1 Candidatus Cloacimonadota bacterium | reverse complement strand
CGTCAAAATGGATGATGCTATCGAAGCCGACAGGATGTTTACCATTCTGATGGGAGACGAGGTGGAGCCCAGACGTGAATTTATCCAAACCAATGCCAGGTATGTGAAAAACTTGGACGTGTAAAGCCGCACGGTGCAGAATGAACAAGGAGAACTTTAATGGATGACAACACAAAACTGATAAATGTACAAATAGAAGAACAGCTGAAACAAGCCTATCTGGATTATTCCATGAGCGTGATCGTGAGCCGTGCCCTGCCGGATGTTCGCGATGGTCTCAAACCCTCCCAGAGGCGTATCATATATGCCATGCACGAGCTCAACCTCTCGCCTGGCAGTCACTTTCGCAAATGTGCCAAGATAGCCGGTGATACCAGCGGAAACTATCACCCTCACGGTGAACAGGTGGTGTATCCCACGCTGGTGCGCCTTGCCCAGCCTTGGATTATGCGCTATCCGCTGATCGATGGGCAAGGGAACTTTGGTTCCATCGATGGTGACCCTCCTGCAGCCATGCGTTATACAGAGGCGCGCCTGCAGCGGGTGACCATGGAGATGCTGGCAGAACTGGAAAAGGATACCGTAGATTACAAATCAAACTATGATGAAACGCGCAAAGAACCCACCGTGTTCCCCGCGCGCATCCCCAATCTCTTGGTGAATGGCTCCTCCGGTATTGCCGTGGGTATGGCTACCAATATTGCGCCTCACAACCTGGGTGAAGTGTGCCGGGCGATGATAGCCCTCATCGATGATCCAGAGCTGGAATCATTGGAACTGCTGCAGTATATCAAGGGTCCAGACTTTCCCACCGGAGGTTATATTCTGGGCACAGAGGGTATCAAGGATTACTTTGAGACCGGACGTGGCCGCATCCTCAACCGTGGGATGGCAGATATCGAAACGGGTTCCAACGATCAGGAATTCATCGTTATCCGCTCCATTCCCTATCAGGTTACCAAGACCCTCCTTATCGAGCGGATTGTGGACCTGGTGAAGGATAAGAAGATAGAGGGAATCAGCGATATCCGTGATGAATCCGGACGTGACGGCATGCGCTTGGTGATCCAGGTGAAGCGTGGTCATGACGGACAGGTGGTGCGCAACCTGCTTTACAAACACACCCAATTGCAGAGCACCTTTGGCGTGATCAATCTCTGCCTCGTGGATGGCGTGCCCCAAGTGCTCAGCATGAAGGATATGATCACCAATTTCATCGAGTTCCGTCATGATGTGGTCTTGCGCCGCACCCTCTTTGAACTGAGGAATGCCGAAGCCCGCATGCACATCCTGGAAGGCCTGCGCATTGCTCTGGACAACCTGGATGAGGTGATAGCCACCATCCGTGCCGCTCAGACACCTCCGGAAGCCAGTGAAGAATTGCAGGCAAAGTTCAACCTTTCCGAGATCCAAGCCAAAGCCATCCTGGAGATGCGCTTGCAGAGACTTTCCGGTTTGGAAAGAGAAAAGATAGAGGCAGAATATCAGGAATTGTTGATTTTGGTGGCCCGCCTCAGAGAGCTGGTGGAACACCGTGAGCTGAGAATGGAATTGATCAAGGAAGAAACCCAGGAAGTGATAGACAAATTCAGTGATGAACGCCGCAGCATCATCCTGGAAAACTATAGCGGCAGCCTCAATATGGAAGACCTCATCGCCGATGAACTGGTGGTGGTTACCATCACTCATGATGGCTATGTAAAGCGTTTGCCTGTGGATACATACCGCACTCAGGGACGGGGTGGCAAGGGGCTCACGGCAGCCAACCTCAAGGATGAAGACTTTATCCAGTATATCTTTGTGGCAAACACCCACTCCTACCTCCTGCTCTTTACCAGCCTGGGACGCTGTCACTGGCTGAAAGTGTGGGAGATACCGGAAGCCAGCCGCACCTCTCGCGGCAAGGCGATAGTCAATTTTGTCCAGTTTCAGCCGGATGAAAAGATCAGGGCTTTTGTGACGGTGAGGGATTTCCCCGAGGAGCATAATATCGTGATGTGCACCCGCAAGGGCCTCATCAAGAAGAGCAGCCTCTCCTCCTTCTCCCGTCCACGCTCCACCGGCATCCTCGCCATCAAGCTCATCGAAGGTGATGAATTGATAGATGCCCGCATCTCTGAAGGCTCGGATGACATCATCCTTGCCACCCGCAGGGGATATTGCAACCGCTTCAATGAAAAGGACTTCCGTGCCACTGCCCGCTTCACTCAGGGCGTGCGGGGAATACGCCTGCGCGAAGATGACTATGTGATATCCATGGCTATCATCAATCAGGACGATATGCTTGCCAATGGCTCTGCCACCGCTCGCACCATCCTGGCTGTGAGCGAGAACGGCTATGGCAAGCGCACCCCCATCTCTTCCTACAACACCACCAAACGTGGCTCCATGGGTGTAATCACCCTCCGTACCACCGCCCGCAACGGCTATATGGCATCCCTGATGCTGGTGGATGATTCTGAAGAACTGATGATTATCACCCAGGAAGGCATGATTATCCGCCAAAATATCAAGGATATATCGCTGGTGAGCCGCAACACCCAGGGCGTGCGCCTGATCAACCTCAATGAAAACGATAAGGTGCGGGATATCACCAATGTGCCTAATGAAGACGACGAGGAAATCATCGAGAAAGGCGTGAAAAAGCTGAAGGAAGCCCCTGTGAGGGCAGCCAAGCCGCTGCCAGCCGATGATGACGAACCAGACCCCTCTGATACCGATGAGGATTATATCGATGAAGATATTGACCAGGACGACGAGTCCTAAACCCATACCTTGCATCCCTCCTCCACCGCGCGTGGGGGAGGGCAGCAGGCACAGGGCAGGAGGCCGGCTATCTAAAGGCCTGTTGATTCTGGCACTTACCCTGCTCTTGAATGCCTGTGCCATCCACTCCTGGCGCCCTGTGGAAAGCATGGATTACGCGGTGCAGAAGGATTTTGCCATTGTATCCTCTGATACCCTCTTGATAGCCATCAGTCCGCAAGCCTACCGCGGCACAGCGGCAAATATCAGCTCCTCCTTCTTCCCCGTGTGGGTGCAGGTGCGCAATCCCGGCAAAAAGTCCATCTCCCTCAACCGCTCCTCTTTTGGCATCATCGCAGATGGCAAGCAATACGACTTTATCCCCATTGAATTCATCTTGGGCAGCCTGCAGACAGACTTCCTCCTCTCGGATTACCCGGATGTCTTCCCTTGGGAAAGCAGCACCTCCAGCTCCCTTGCCTCAAACCAAGAGAAATACAATGACGCCTATTTTGAGGTGCTGAATAGCTACTTCAGCTTTGGAGACCTCCTGCCCGGCGGCATGAAGGAAGGCTATCTCTTCTACAACAGACGTGTGGGCTCTGCCAAGCAGCTGAGCATCGACGTGCTGGGAACAATGGTGGATTTTAGTAGATAAGCATTCACATATTAAATGGGCAGAAAGTGGCGGCTGTCAACAAATTCTTGACACAATACAGCCTTTGGAAAGAGGGTGTTTGGTAGGAACAACCACGATAAAGATGCAAAAGATACTCATTCTGCTGATACTTTGCTTTTTGTGCTGTCACATTCTGCTTTTGGCACAGAATACGGACGCAGGGGAGATCATGCTCATAAATGTGGAGCCCTTAGACACTTTGCAGACGCAAGAAGCTACCCTGGATTCACTATATTATATGGCAGATAGGGTGGCTTATGATACCGGCAGAGAGCGCATCGATCTCTTTGGCAAAGCCCGGGTGGACTATCAGCAATCGCAAATATCTGCAGATTCGATGTATATAGACCTCAAAAAGGAGCAGGCTTTCACCTATGGCGCCACCGTGATGAGGGATGGAGAGCAGATACTTTTGGGCAGGGATGTGGCTTATGACATCCGTTCTCAGACGGGCTCCCTCCAATCCGGCATCAGCCGCCTGGAAAAGGCATTCTACACCGGTGCGGAGGTGCGCAAGGTGGGTAACAAAATGTACGATATCGAGGATGGCACCTTCACCTCCTGCGATTTGGCAGAACCCGATTTCTGGTTTTCGGCTCACAAGCTGCGCATCTATCAGGATGACAAGATAGTGGGCAAACCGGTGATAGCATGGGTGAACCACTTCCCCGTCTTCTATTTCCCCTTCATCACGATGTCCATCAAACGTGGCCGTCATCCCGGCTTTTTGGTGCCCGAACCCGGCTATAACAACGTGGATGGCAAGTTCATCCGCGATATCGCCTGGTACTATCCCTTCCACGATTATGCCGATCTGATACTGGGTATGGACATCATGGAACACACCGGCTGGAAGGCAAAGCTAAGCACCATCTATACAAAGCGCTATGAATTTGATGGCAACTTCCATGGAGCTTACCAAAAGCGCATCATGCCCGGAGGAGTAACCTACGATTGGTCGCTGCGAGCCCTCCACCATCACGAGCTGGGGGAGAAGGCAACCTTCGACTTGAACCTTGATTTTATCAGCAACAAGAGAATTTGGGAAAGCAGCGGCTCCCTGGATGAAAACTTAGCCGAGAGACTTAGCTCCTCGATGAGCTATCGCCAGCCGTTGTTGGGCTCTTACCTGAATGTGGGTGCCACTTATAATCAGGATTTGGTAAACGACAGGGCATATCTCAGCCTGCCCAGCGCCAGTTTCAGCGTCCCCGGCCAACCTCTGTATGAGCTCTTTCTAAAGCCCCAGCGCAGCCCCAGCGCCTGGTGGAGCAATTTTAACTACAGCTACCAGGTACGCCTGGACCACACCGGAGAGGTGAGCACCAAAGGCTCCAACTGGAAAGACTTTGTCTGGAACAACACCTTCAACCCCGCAGATACCACCGCCACCACATATCTCACGCGCCACCATGCCGGAATCCGTCACACCCTGGGTCTTAGCTACAATTACCGTCTTTTCGGCTGGCTGAACACCCAGGAAAGTATTAGCTATAACGAAGCCTGGTTTGACCGTGACAGAGACGACAAAAAGTGGGTGCGCGGCAATGATTACAGCGCCAACGCCTCTGCCAATTTCAATATCTACGGCGTACGCAACTTCCGCAGGGGGCTCCTCAGTTCCATCCGGCACATCATCACCCCCTCCGCCAGCATCGGTTTCAGACCAAAGCTTGAAGAAAACACCCGCTTTTACAGCTTTGGCGGCATCGGTTTGGCAAGCGGAGACGCCACCACCACCCTCAGCTTGGGAGTGGAACAAAAATGGCAGCTAAAATACCGCAAAGGGGGAGAGGAGAAGCGTTTGGGCGACGTGCTCTCCTGGAGCAGCCGCGCTTCTACAAACCTGAAAAGCGAGGAAAAGAAGTTTACCTATCTCTCCCACAGCCTTGCATTCAGCCCCGGCACCTTCGATTTGGGCACCAAAAAACTACCGGGAACCAATGTCTACCTGCGCAACATCTCCACCGGCTACAACGCCCGCTTTAGCATGAACCACAATCCCCACGATATCAGCTGGACTTCTCTGGCACTGCGTAACCAGTACTTTTCACATGGCTTTAGCATCACCGGATCATCATCATATAAAAACTGGTTTCAAAAACCCAAAAACCAGATCTTCACTCCGTATGAGGAGCCGGACAGCCTCGGTTATCACGCTGAATCCCTCTCCAGTATGGGCACCTCCGATAGCTGGCGGCTTTCCCTCACCCAAGACGTGTATGCGGATAAGGATATCTTCCACCCCGCAAACAGCAATCTGCGGCTGGAAGCCAATGCAAAAGTGAGCCAGAACTGGTATTTGAGCTACGCAACCTATTACGATATAAAGAATAGCCAATCCATTTCCCAAAGCATCGCCCTCGCCCGTGATCTGCACTGTTGGAGATTGGAGGTAAGCTATGCCCGACGCAACGAATTTTGGGAATACCGGCTCAGCCTCTACAACCTCGCTCTGCCGGACGCCCTCAGGTTACAGACTCGTGACAGCAAACGTTATTAGAAAAGCTATCTTTTTGGATAGGGATGGCTGCATCAGCCCGGATGAATTTGGCTATATCTCCAACCCGGACGAATATCACCTTTATCCTTATACCCCAGAGGCACTTGGCATCATGAAAGAGCTGGGATTTCTGCTCTTTATCGTCACCAACCAATCCGGCATCGCCCGCGGTTATTTTGACGTGGATCAGCTAAACAGTGTGTTGGACAAGATGCGCCGCCTCACCCAGGAAGGAGGCGTGCAGCTGGACGCCGTCTACTATTCACCCTATTACAAGGATGGGATCGTGCCGCCTTGGAATATCGACCATCCAGACCGCAAACCGGGATTGGGAATGTTTCATAAGGCACTGCAACAGCACCGCTTCCAGCCCTCCGCCTCTTGGATGATAGGAGACCGCTATACAGATGTGGCGTTT
>JAAYQD010000082.1 GCA_012519465.1 Candidatus Cloacimonadota bacterium | reverse complement strand
GCTCGTCATCGAGCCATATCTCTCTTTCAAACGACCAATTCGGACCAGGATCTTGTTTACGTCAAGCAGGCGTCTTCTTTGATTCATGCTGACCAAGTACTCTGCTCCTTCCAGGAATCTGCGTTCCCGCAGGCTTACCATGCCACGCTCTTTCAGAGCTTTTGCCTCACTGTAAACCAAAACCCGGGTCAAATCATATTCGCTATGCTTTTTAAGGTATATCCTGGCATTTTGCCTGTCGCGGCTCTCAATAAAGCCCTCCATGCTGGTGAATTCCTCCCGAAAGTCATTTACAGCATTGCGGCGCTCGATGACAAAGTACTTGTAGCCTTCCTTTTTGAGCCAGATAAGGTTATCCGCGGTGGCGATGCCCCTGTCCATAACCACCATGGGTTGAGCCAGGCGGTCGATAATGTCCTCTTGATTGTTGCGGACTGCGGTCATCACTTCCTGGAGGGTTTGGGGCTCTGATTGGTTACCGGCATAGACCCTGCTGAACACCGGAAAACCATCCTGATCAACCACCAAAGCCAAGGTTACCAAAGGGCAATCATCACGTTTTTCCTTGCTTTTACCCCGCTTGCACAGCTCACTGTTCAGCTTGTTGCCTTCAAAATAGGTGTTGGTGAGGTCGTAGAGATAAACCCGATCAACAAGGGAATGATACTTCTTGAGATTGCTTCTGAGCTTGGTCTCAATCTCTGTTCTGTGCTCCAGGATTAGATCACTTATCCTATACAAAGCATCCTTGTTGGTCCCACCCTTCAAATCCACAAAGAACTCTTGGAGGCTGCTTTGCTTGTTGAACCACCGCACGGTATGACATTCACTGCCAGGAGACAGCAAACGCCCCAGGATGACTACCTGGGCAAGTTCGATCTGATGCTTCTTGAATCCACAACCAGCAAGGATACGATCAAACTTCAGGGCTTTCCAGTAGTGCTGTGCCACAAGCTCAGCGCCAACGCTGCGAAAATGCCCCATCTCAATGCTCTCCTTCAACATCCGCAGTTCACCGCTGTCTGAATCAAAAGCCGCATCTGAAGAAGCCTTACCCAATGTTTGAACATATTTAATGTGGATATACTCAGCCAACTGCTCAATCTTATCGCTAAATCTGCCCTGACGAGGCTGACCCTTGATCAGACGATCAACAATCGTGCTGAGGATCTTGCGCTCTTCCTCGCTGATATCCAAGTGTCCGATATGTAAGAGAATATTTAGACGAGGTCCCTTCTCTGTGTTGACAGACTCAACCAGTTGGTAGTAAACGCTTATACTGCCCGTTCTTGTGCTGACAATGGTCTTTCTTCTAATAAACATGGGCTCATAATCTCAGCACCCTGATAGCTGTCAAGTATAATTCTTCAGGCAGGTATCTAATTTTGGGCACTAACAGACCTTTTTTTGGGTATCCGAGGTCTATATATCAATGACTTACGATTGGAAAATGGCTTTTTTTAGGAAAATCTTGCGCAAGTTCGGTTAGTACTTTTTTTGACTCTGTAGCCAGAAACTCGTCAATATCCATAACAAGTTCGCATATGCTGTTTCGATAAAATACAACATTATTGATCACTGGATAATGCGTATTTGCCCCCTGATGAGTAATATCACCACGCTCTTTGATAAAATTGTTTAGCATGGTGCTCCTCTTTGTATCGAATATGGGAGATACATCCATTCCTGTTGTTTCTTTGATCAATTTTTTTATATTCTGCGTGTTTGGCGTATTGAAGAGTGATGTTTTATCATATACGTATTTTCTTAGACAATCTTTCCATCCATCCTCCATAAGTTGCAGGCAGAATAAGTCATTTTTATTCTCTTTTATGTATGAGGCGAAAGCCTTTTGCAGGCACAAATCTGTTTTTCGGAAAGCTGCATTCTCAATCACTTTATTGATTAAGTTCTGACAGACTAACTCAATG
>JAAYQD010000081.1 GCA_012519465.1 Candidatus Cloacimonadota bacterium | reverse complement strand
GAGTATTCCAAAAAATTATTGGAAGATATTAGCGGCCAGGAAGTTATCTCTTTTCGAGCCCCTGCTTTGCGAGTGGCTGATATTACTGCAAAGGCATTATTGGAAACAGGCTTCAGGATTGATAGTTCCATTGCCTCACAACGCTTTGATTTCTTTTTGTCATTTGGTTCCAGACAAAAATTAAGATTTCTAAACGCTCCACGCCTGCCATATAGGGTAAATAAAAATAATATATTCAAAAAAGGACAAAGCAAATTGGTGGAACTGCCGCTTTCTGCAACGCTGATACCTTATGCAGGTACTACAATGAGACTTATGCCATTAATTACAAGTTTTCAGAGGAACCTTTTAGATGTTGAAACGAAGATGAATGGAAAGCCCGTTGTATTTGTGATTCATCCCAATGAATTGATAGACGAAGATGATCAGGCCAGAACAATTAAGCGTAGATCTGCCAATCCTTTGGCGTATGTTTTGAATGATTTGTTACGTGCAAAACTGAAAGTGAAAAACTTGGGTGAGAAGGCCTTGCCCTTGTATGAATCCCTAATTGCTTTTTATGCAAAACATGATTATCATTTCTCTACTATGCATGATTACGTGGACAGAGTTTTTGATGGATAGAGTGTTATTTAAGTAAGGATGAAGAATGAAAGCATATTTAAAAGTTAAAAAACAGGCTCTTCCTTATCATGTGGAACGCGGTTTTTTTTCAGCCCTTAAACATACCACAAAGGAACATGGCTACAAAGGTTGCTTTGCTAAGAGCCGTTTTTTGGCATCCAGATTGAAGGATCACATGTTGCAAGTGGTTTCCAGGGTGCTGCCTTTCAATGGGGTGCGCGTGAAATTACAAAAAATGCGTGGTGTGAGAATTGCCAAAGACGTCCATATCGGCCCTATGGTTACCATCGATGATGTTTATCCATATTTCGTATCAATTGGCAGAGGCAGCTCTATTGCTGGCAATAATTTTATTCTTACCCATACCAAGCCCTTGGTGTATCATTCTGAAATATCCGAAGCATTTGTAGCACCCGTAATAATCGGTAAAAACGTGTGGGTTGCAATTAATGTGACTATTCTGCCCGGAGTGACCATTGGTGAGGGCTCGATTATCGCATCGGGAAGCGTTGTGACCAAATCTATTCCACCATTTGTGTTTGCTGCAGGCATTCCTGCCCAAGTAAAAAGAGATATCGCTCCCCAACTAAAGAAGAACTATAACGAAGTAGATTTTAATGCCATAATGAAAAAAAGACTGGCAGAATACGGTTTTTAAGACTTAGGAGTAAGTTATGAAGCAATTAACCAGAAACGTACACATCATTGGAACTGGATCCTACGTTCCAGAAACGATTTATACTAATGAGTACTTAGAAAGCATTGCCCCCACTAATGCAAAATGGGTTTACGAAAACCTGGGGATCAAAGAACGTCGAGTGGCAGCAGCTGACCAGCCTACCAGCGATTTAGCTACAAAAGCCGGATTGAAAGCAATTGAATCCGCAGGGCTAACACCAGATGACATTGATCTAATAATAGTAGCCACCTCCACTCCAGATAGGTTGGCACCTTCCACTGCAGCTATTGTGCAGGACAAGATTCAAGCATACAATTCTGTGGCTTTTGATCTTGCGGCTGTATGTTCCGGTTTTCTCTTTGGAATTTCGACTGCTGCCCAATATGTAGCCACGGGAATATTCAATAATGTGCTGGTTATTGGTGCCGATACTTTTTCCAAAATAATAGATTGGAATAGACGTGATTGTGTGTTCTTTGGTGATGGGGCAGGTGCTGCCGTACTCAGCTTTACAGAATCAGATACTGGGTTTTTGGCATTCCGGCTTTATACAGATGGGCGTGGGAAATGGAACTTTACTATCCCTGGAGGTGGTTCTGAGTACCCACTCAGCCATGAAAACGTTGATGCAGGACATCGTTATTTCCAAATGGTAGGAAAAGCCGTTTATGAAACTGGGGTAAAAGTACTTCCTAAAGCTATCAATCAGGTTTTGGCGGATACTGGAATCAGCATTGATGAAGTGGATTATCTGATTCCACATCAGCCAAGTATCAATATCTTAAAAGAAACTGCCAGTGTAATTGGTATGCCTTTTGAAAAAGTAATGACCAACATGGATAGGTATGCCAACACATCAGGCGGAACCATCCCAATTTTATTGGACGAGGTGAACAAGGCTGGAAAATTGAAGCCTGGAACATTGGTATTATTTGCCGCAGTGGGGTCAGGTTGGACATATGGTGCTTCCTTGATTAGATGGAGTTAGAGATTTGAAAATATTTATAGCCGGAGCTTCTGGAGGAATCGGCAGTTATTTGGCAGAGATGCTGTCCACACAGCATCAGGTATATGGTTCATACAATAGTAGACCTCCTTCTGTTGCCACGAAACATTTTATGGCTAAAGTGGATATTAGTTCTCAAGATGAAGTAACATCTTGGATCTCATCAAACAGCAGGGAGGATGATGACCTTGCACTAATCTTTTGTGTTGGGATAAATTACAATAGCATGATACATAAAAGCAAAAGTGAAAAATGGCAGAAAGTGATTGAAACAAATCTTTATGGTGTGCAAGCTATTCTGAAAGAGATCCTCCCTCTTATGCGTAAAAGAAGGTTTGGCAGAATCATTCTCTTCTCTTCTGTTGTGCCCCAGAAGGGGGTTTTAGGCACGAGTGCCTATGCTGCTTCAAAATCTGCACTTTGGGGACTTTCTAAAGCAGTGGCAAAAGAAAATGCTACCCATGGTATTACGATTAATACAATTAATCTGGGATACTTTGACATTGGAATGATTCAGGATGTGCCCTCAGAAATGTTGAATAAGATCATAGAGGAAATCCCCATGCAAAGATTAGGCGATCCTATAAATATCCTTTATACCGTGGAATACCTTTTAGCTGCAGATTATATTACAGGCAGCTGTATAGATGTCAGTGGCGGATTGGTATAGAGGTTATCTTTACCATCAGCTTAAAGGCATCATCGGCGAGATTTACTTCGATATAGATTATACCCAGGTGCTCTATCTCACCGATACCGGTAGAAGCTGAAGAACATGGTAAAGCGTGCGCTAATCGTTAGATGAACCAAGACAAGTTGACATTCAAATCATTATGAATCTGGCAGATGAATAACGAAATCAGATATTTACAATACGACCCCAATTACAGAAACTCTCTTTTGCAGCTGTTCAAAGAGATGTTCGGCTTTGCTGATCTAAAGCAAGCAGAGCAGAAATTTGTTTGGAGATATGAAGATAATTATTGCCTACAGGCACATAATGTCTATATCGCTGTTATTGGCGATAAAGTAGTTGGGTTCCGTGGCTTTGCCGCACAGAGGTTTTTATTTGCTGACAAGCCCAGAGTCGTTCTTACTCCTTCAGATGCTGTGGTACATCCTGATTTTAGAAGACAAGGGATTTTTAACAAATTGACCGAGTATGCCATGCAGGTGTTATCTGAAAAATACGATGAGCTGGATTTGAGCGTTTATCTGAACTTGTCTTCAAACAAGAAGAGTGCCCCTGGCAATCTCAAGCTCGGCTGGCAGGTATTTGCTGAAAAAGAGTGGATGACCAGGATATGCCTGCTGGCTATCATTAAGAATCTCTTCTCCAGAAATGCAGGTGTTAAGAAGCTGGAAAGCAAAGGTAAGTCGAGATTTAAGCTGTCTGTCAGTGACAGTATTGATGCCGCTGTAATCCGCAGTATCGATCACTTTATTAGCTATCAGATCATCAGAGAGCAGAGCGATGAATACTACAAGTGGCGCTATGCAGATGCAAAGAGGATCAGCTTTGTGGCTCTATATGATGAGGGCAGGCCAGCGGCGTATGCGATAATTGAACAGCATTCTGGGATCAAGTATTCTATTATGGAGTATGCAGCCGAGACTATCCCTGCTTTGAAGATGTTGATCAAGAAAGCAATACGTTATCACAATATCGGAGTATTAAGAGTGTTGATGATGGGAGGAGCACCATCTGAACGTAAAGCTTTCAGGAAGCTGGGTTTTGTGGCGGATTCAAAGCTAATCTCAAGAATCAGAAACAAGGAAAAGACTCCGGTTTTGATAAAGGGAGTTTTACAAGACGATGAAGGCAGCACCATCAATGGCATAGATTGGCAAAACCCAGAAGCCTGGAGGATACAGAAGAGTGATGTCCATTAGGCATCAGAAGAGAGGTATGGGATGAAAGAGCTGTTGGTATTAATGCTCCATGAGATAAACGATGTTTCCTGGTTTGAGGGTATCCTCGCCTATCTGGGGAAGAAATACCAGTTTATCAGTTATGACGCATTACACGCTGTATTGACGGGGAAAAGTGACATAAGTAAGGCAATCCACCTCACCTTTGATGACGGGCACAAAAGCTTTTATACCAATGCTCTACCCGTATTAAAGAGGCAGAAAGCGGCAGCTACGCTATTTGTGTCCCCACAAGCCGTACAGCAGGAAGAGAACTTTTGGTTTCAGCGGATACGCCCCTTTGATAAGAGCAAATGGCAAGCATTCGTGATCAAACATGCCCAAGGGCATTTCCATAGCGATATCAGCGGTTTTTCGCCTCATTCCATCATGAAATCGATGCCATTACAAACAATGCATCAGCTGATCACACAATTTGAAACCGAAAATAAACTCACCTTGGCGCCATATGTCAATGTGAGCACGCAAGAATTGAGGGAGATCCAGCAGTCTGGGTTGGTGGAAATTGGCGCCCACACCCTCCATCATCCGATATTGGCAAATGAAAATGACAAGGACTCCGCCAATCAGATCAGGATGTCTGTGGAAGGGCTGAAAGACCTCTTGAATACTGATGTGCGCTGCTTTGCCTATCCAAACGGTCAGCCCGGGGATGACTTTGGGCAGAGGGAAATGGACACTCTGAAAAGCTTGGGAATCGAGATAGCGTTTTCCACACAGTCCAGCCGAGTTTATCGAGGTTCGGATTTGCTGAGTATCCCACGAGTGGGCGTGAGCAAGGGGAACAACTATTTTGTGACCCAAAAGATCCGCTTTGCCCGGCAATGGCAGGGTATCAAGAACCTTGTCTTTAGACAGACGGAGCAAAAAGAGAGAAAAGCGCTGAGAGAAGCAAGGATAGAGAATTAACATCAATAAATTTTGACAAGACCAAAACGAGGTAGATAGACAGTGAAATACTTAGTAACAGGCGGTGCCGGCTTTATCGGCTCCAATATTGTGGCAGAGCTCTTAAAGCAAGGTGAGGAAGTGGTGGTTTTGGATAACTTTGCCACCGGCAAGCGGGAAAACATCCTCCCCATGATGAAGAATCCTTTATTCACCATGATTGAAGGGGATTTGCGCAGTTTCCATATTGTGCGCTCTGCCGTGAAGGGCGTGGATTATATCTTGCATCAGGGTGCCTTGCCTTCCGTGCCGCGCTCCATCAATGATCCCATCACCTCCAACGATGTCAATATCTTAGGTATGCTCAATATCTTGGAGGCTGCCAAGGAATTTGGCGTAAAACGGGTGGTATTGGCGTCGTCTTCCTCGATCTATGGTAATAGCGAGGAACTGCCCAAGGTGGAGGAGATGCCCATCAATCCGATGTCTCCTTATGCGCTCACAAAGTATGCGCAGGAGCGGTATTGTCAGGTATTCACCCAGCTTTATGGCTTGGAAACCGTGGCGCTGAGATATTTCAACGTTTTTGGTCCCCATCAGGATCCCACCAGCCAATACAGCGCCGTGATCCCCAAATTCATCCGCATGATCATGAATGATCAGCGACCGGTGATCTTTGGCGACGGCTCTCAATCTCGTGATTTTACCTTTGTGGAAAACAATGTTTGGGCGAATATCCAGGCGTGCACGGCTCCCAAGGCGGTGGGGAAGGTGATCAATATCGCCTGTGGTCAGAGATACACGCTCATCCAGCTGGTGCAGATGATCAATAGCATCTTGGGCAAGGATATAGAGCCTATATTTGACAAAGACCGTGCTGGAGACGTGAAACACTCCTTGGCGGGGATAGAAAAAGCGCAGGAGCTTTTAGGCTATGAAGTGCGCGTAGATTTTAGGGAAGGCTTGGAGCGGACGGTGGCATTCTTTCAATAAATGACAACAGTTTACCCAGAATCTAAGGATGTTATGAGCCCCATGAAAGTCAGACTTACCAAGTACTTACTTTTCCTCCTTAATATCGGCATCGTGCTGTTTTCATTTTTGTTTATTGCAAAGATCAAGACCGGCACCCGCGTGATTATCACCAATTATTGGCGCTCCCTGATTCCCTTCACCGTGATTTGGATTGGTTCGGGAATCTGGGGGATAAAATACTCCCTGCACACCATTGCCAATGGCAGCGAGATGGCAAGGCGCGTGCTAAAGTGCGACGTGGTTGCCACCGCCATCCTGTTTGGTTTGATGTATATCTTCAAGCAGTTTTCCTATTCGCGCGGCATCGTGCTTGGCACCATGCTGGGAACGGTGGCGCTGGAGCTGTTCTTCTTCATTGGCCTGTTTTATGCGCTCAAGTTTCACAAGGAGAATAAAACCTTTGCCAGCACCCGCTTGGTGACGCGCTCCAAGGCACTGGAAGAATCGCAAAGCCCCAAGTTCTTTTTGGATAGCGAAAACGTGGTGCCGGTGATCTCTTCGGATAGCTACAGCCCTCCCTATTCGGAATGCAGCCCCCAGGATAGTATCATGGTACCGCTCTGGAAATCCTATCTGGCAAACGACCAACAGCTCTTTGATTTTGTGAATGATTATTTGGACCTCACCCGTTTTGCCAAGTCTGAAACTCTCATCCTGCAATCTGAGAGTTATTTCAACATCCAAAATGAAGAGGCAGAATCCCGCCAGATCTTCATCAACTTACACAAAATCAACGACATGCGCCGCTTGAACTACTATCTGATCAGGGTGAATGAATTGCTCTTGCCCGGCGGAGTATTCATCTGCCATGGGCAAACCATCAGCCAGCGCCGCAACGAGCTTTACAGACGTTTCACACCCTTTTTGGGCGCCATCATCTATGGATTTGACTTCATCTTCCGGCGCGTGTTCCCCAAGCTACCTCTCTTGCAAGGCTGGTATTTTGCCCTCACCAAAGGTCGCGATCGTGCCCTGTCTGAAACTGAGATGTTAGGGCGTTTTTACTTTTGCGGATTCGACCTCATCCACAAGCGGGAAATCAATGGCAAGATGAATTTTATCCTCAAGAAAAGCCGTCCCCCTCGCACTGATCCCAATCCCACCTATGGTCCGCTGATCCGCCTCAAACGCCTGGGCAAAAATGGCAAAGTGATCTATGTAAAGAAATTCCGCACCATGCACCCATACAGCGAATACCTGCAGGAATATGTGTATCAGACCAATGCCCTGCAGGAAGGCGGCAAGTTTAAGAACGACTTCCGTGTGACCAGCTGGGGGAAGGTGATGCGCAGCCTGTGGCTGGACGAGCTGCCCCAATTTTTAAACTTTTTCAAGGGCGAATTATCCCTGGTGGGAGTGCGTGCCCTCAGCGATCACTATTTCTCGCTGTACCCGCCGGATATGCAAGAGCTGCGCCTCCAGTTCAAACCCGGTCTCCTGCCCCCCTTCTATGCCGATATGCCGCATACCTTTGAAGAAATAGTGGAATCCGAGCGCCGCTATCTGGAGCAAAAGATGAAGCGTCCCTTGAGGACAGACTGGCATTACTTTTGGAAAGGCTCTTATAATATCCTGCTAAAGAGAGCGCGCAGCAATTAAGACTATTTGGAAGAATCAGATGAAAAAGAAGGCAGTGTTTGTTTTTAACTTATTTGCGATGTTATGGATGGCCTCATCAGCTTGGGCTGGGGTGAATGACTATACTTTTAGCCAAGGGAATCTGGCTTTCCCATCAATTACAGGAACTCTGATACCTGATAGCATACAGGATGATGCGGTAACAGAATTAATTGACATTGGTTTTACCTTCAGGTTTAATAATACCGATTTTACCCAATTCAGCGCCAGCTCAAATGGCTTTATACGCTTGGGCGCCCAACCTTCCGCCACAGACTACACACCTCTTTCCTCTCCCTGCTCAAATTGTATTAGTGCAGCGGCAATTAATGGCAGGACCACAGGAGGCGTTAGATATCTTACTCACGGAAAGGCTCCAAATCGTATTGCCTCCATACAATACAACAATTATCAGTTGAGAACTGATGTCACCAATAATGATTTGCTAACCTTCCAAATCCGTCTTCATGAAACAACCAATATAGTGGATATTATTTACGGTGGAAGTAGCAATAGAACCAGTACCAGTCGATATTTACAGGTGGGCATACGTGGAGAAGCCATAGCCCCGGATTATGCAAACCGTACTGGAAACACTTGGTCAGATACAAATGCCGGAGCAAGCGCAGGTGCTACCAGAAGATGGAATAGTGGTAGCGGAAACTATCCTGCCAGCGGTCTTAGATATACTTGGACACCCCCATTTTTTGAAATCAGCCCCAACAGCATCACCAGATATTTGGCTGTGAATACCATCAAGCAGGATAAGGTTACCCTCAGAAATAATCTCAATTCCAATGTTACCATCAATTCCATATCAGCATCACCCTCCTGGCTCACACATGATTTGATAACCCCAGTCACAATTCCTGCCAATGGCAGCAGAGATATCAGTTATATTCTGGACGCTGAAGGCATGACCGAAGGAACCCACAGCGTTAATCTGGAAATGCAATCAAGCGCAGGACCAATAACGCTGTTTGTGAGCATGAAAGTGAACACTGATCCCATTCCTGAACTACCCAGGCATATCGCCGAATGGGAGCCTGCCCGGGGAGCTCTTATCCATTATCCGCTTGCTCTTCCGGATGACATGGTGCAGGACCTTTTCCATAACAATGATGAGCTGTTTGTTGTGGTTTCTTCCGGCTCTCAAAATCCAGCTTACACCTACTTTCAAGACACCCTTGAAATAGACCCAAATCAGGTTACCTGGATTGTGGTGCCATACACAGATTCATTTTGGGTGAGAGATTACGGCCCCATGTCCATCTTTCATGGTCACACAGGAAACCGTAAACTGGCTATTTTGGACTTTTCCTACAACCGTCCCCGCAATGGAGACAATGCCGTGAATGCTACTATCGCCGACCTTCTTAACCTTGATTACTTCTTCCTTCCCATCGCCACCAGCGGAGGCAATATCCTCACCAATGGAAGGTGTCAGGAATTTACAGATGACTGGGTCTTTCTGCAAAATGACACTGATCCTTTCTCCGGAAACGCAAGTCACCCTGATATCCCGGGCTATGACGAGAATCCTTATGACTATCGCTATACGCTTACAGAGTTTCTGGATTTGATGCAGCTTTATCGTGGAGAATTGATTGAAAATGGCTTTCATATGTGGCATGATCCCATAGGAGACTACCTGCATCACATTGACCGCTGGGCAAAATTGCTCTCCCCCAATACCTTGTTGATTGCAGATGGTATGGGTGGAGACACTGAGGTCGCCCTGGATGCCATCGCCGTAGAAATGGCATCATTCCCAACCTGCGTGGGGGGTACCTATGAGATAATCCGGATAAATTGCCCGGATGGCGCACCTTACACAAATTCCTACATTTTAAACGACCAGGTTTATGTGCCCTTTATGGGCGATGGCAGTGCCTCCCAGGTCGACTTGGATGCATTGGCAGTATATGAAAACGCCATGCCGGACTACACCGTGAAAGGTTATTTAAGCCCTCCCAATCACCCATGGACACACCTGGATGCCATTCACTGCCGTGCAAACACCATCTTTAAAACTCATGGTGAATCCACCGTTCCCGTGGAGCTTTCCTCTTTCACCGCTAATGTTTCCGCAGACAGCTTTGTGAATCTGAGCTGGGTGACCCAAACCGAAACAGGCGTGCTGGGTTTCTATGTGATCCGCAATACGGAAAGCGATTTGGGCAGCGCAACCACGGTTAGCAATCTGATTTCTGCCACCAATACCTCCGAGATGCAGAGATACGTATTCAAAGATACCGAAATGTATGACGCTGGAGAGTATTTTTACTGGCTGCAAAATACCGACCTGGATGGCAGCACCGGTTTCCACGGACCCATCAGCATCCAATTTAACACACCAGGCAGCAGCGTTCCGGAAATCCCTCTGGTTACACAGCTTGATGCCATCTATCCCAATCCCTTCAATCCCAGGGCATATATTCCCTTCAGCTTGAAAAGCCACAGCAGCGTCAGCATCGAAATCTATAATGTGCGCGGACAGCTGGTAAAGAGCTTCCCGCTGGGACAACAAACCCCAGGATACCATCGCATCGAATGGGATGGCAGGGACGATTTGGGACACAATTGCGGAACAGGAATCTATCACATCCGCATGAATGTAGGTAATGACAGTTACCTCCGCAAAGTGGTATTGATGAAATAATCCAAATAAATAAACCCAATAAATTGATGCCGGGTGGCGCTATGCGTTGTCCGGCATTTTTTTTGCCCATGATTTTCCTTGGTAGGTACAGAGCCGATGGCAGCTTGCCTTTTATGAAGCACCAGAGCCTTCATATCCCCAAAATGCCAAAAAAATAACCCGATCACACACAAGCAATCGGGTTATTTTTGCATCAGGATAAAATACGTTTAGATGTAACGCTTTACCTTCTCCATAATTTTATCTGGTTTCACCAATCCAACCAGCTGTTCCACCACCTCGCCTTTATTATAGAGCATCAGCGTGGGGATGGACATGATAGAGTAACGGG
>JAAYQD010000080.1 GCA_012519465.1 Candidatus Cloacimonadota bacterium | reverse complement strand
AGCTCGGCTTATGATTTTGAAACCTATGAAATCCTGTATGCTACAGAACCAATTGGCACGGATAACTATCAAATCTTTAGTAGGGATAATAACCAAACTCTGGCTTCCCAAGCCGTGGAATCCGTAACTGTAACCGGGCTTAACCACTTGAATACATACTATTTTTCCATCCGTGCCAAGGATAAAAACAATGAATATTCCGGCTTGAGCAACGAGGTGACCACAGAGCTGGGTCCTGCCAATATCGCCAGCTTTGCTGCATATGGTATGGAACAATCCATCAGGCTTTACTGGGTGATGAGCAGTCAGGAGTTTAACCAGGGCTTCAAAGTGTATCGCAAACAAGGAGATGGATTCTTTGAACTGGTGGATAGCTGGCAAAGCAACCCCAGCTTGGCAAGCTCTGCAGGCAATGTGATTGAATGGTGGGATGTGGAATTGGTAAACGGCGTAAAATATACTTACCAGATTTCTGCTACAAATATGTTAGGTAATGAATTTATCTACAACTATCCTGCTTCTGCCATTGCCATGCCCGTACAGGCGATAAACATCGTGAATCAAGCAGGCACGCTTACGGATTCTATCACCTTTGGCAATAATGCGTATGCCACAGATGACAGGGATGAATATTGGGATATCACAAAATCCAACCCCTCCGGCTCTTATGTGTGGAATGCCTTTTGGCAGGCAAACTGGGGCAACAATGGCACCAGCCTGCAACAGGAAATCAAGGGTGGATACGACGTTGATAACGAGGTGAAAACCTGGGTGATGCGCACCCGCTGTTCTCAGACGGGTAACGTGACGCTATCCGCATCCGGCACCTTTGGCAGGGCGGAAAAACTGTGGCTGCAAGATGGTGGACAGTATCACAACCTCCTCAGCGGACCTTATACTTTCAATAATACCAGCAGTAACGTGCGTACATTCAACGTATTCTGGGGCAACCTGCAGCCCAAGGTGTTGATTGGCAATATGGCAAATCAAGTGGTCCAGGGTGGAGATACAGTCCAATTTGCCTGGACTTACCAATATCCATTCCTCATAGATTACATGGAGTTATCATTACAGAATGAAGATGAAACCTTAGTGTTGAGTGACTATCTTACAAGCAGTCAATCCACTATATCATTCCAATTGCCACAAAGTGTGGATATACCCCGAGCCAAGCTGGTGTTTGAAGTGGTGGCAATCGATGGGGTGCGCAGCGTGTTTGAATCTGATTGGACCCTAGCTGTGGTGCCCAAGATGAACCTGGCTATGTTTGAATCCGGTTGGCAGATAGTTTCCAATCCCTGGCCCACAGAATATTTTGATGTGCAAGGTGTTTTTGGTGCCGGCACAGAATCATTCGTCCAAAATACCAGTGGCGGCTGGGCACCCAACAATGACTTTTATTTTGGCATTGGAACGTGGGTGAATCCATCTGATATCACCTTCCTGAGTTCAGCAGAAAGTGTGGTGGGAAATGATTATTATTTTGATCTTGAAGATGGCTGGAACCTGATCCCAAATCCCCATATCTGTGAATATCAACTCAGTGAATTGCGCTTCTTTGTGAATGGCAAGCTCTTCAGCTTTGGAGAGATGCTGGGGCAAGAGTTAGTTTCACCAGCAGTATGGGTATATCAGAATGGCCGCTATGAGCTGGCACAAAAGATAATGCCCTATCAAGCCTTCCTCATCAGGTATTATGGCAGCTCGGATATCTTTACCCAGATCAACCTCCTGCCATATTGGGAATCCACTCCCATCACCACGCCGGCTGCGCAGAGTTCTGTGGAATTTAGGATTACTTCCAATGGGATGACGGATGCCGTGAGGGTGGGTACCCACAAACTGGCTCAAGGGGAATCACTGTTTAGATTGGATCTGCCCAAGCCACCTGCTCCTCCTTTTGAGGCTCCCCGCATACATTTATTTGTAACCACTCCCACAAAACATGAGTTTTATACCGATTATTATAGCCTGTATCACCCCTTGATAGACAGCAATGGAGAGGAAGAGAAGATCATCGTATTCCAAACCTTGGTAAGTGTTCCCAATTTGGAGCCAATCACCTTTTCCTGGGGCGAAAGTGGGCTTCCCGAAGGCTGGCAGGCGGCTTTCTGGATCGATAATATGATGAGCTATATGGGCTCCGATAACAATGTGGTGTGGACGCCTCAGTATGTGGCCGACTATACTGGATTTATACGCCTCAGCAATTACGAGGTGGCTAACGATAATAATGTGGCTCAGGCTATCAACGATGT
>JAAYQD010000079.1 GCA_012519465.1 Candidatus Cloacimonadota bacterium | reverse complement strand
ATAATAGTAAGACTTTAAGGACGGAGCTAAGATATGGAACAACAAAACCAATCCCCCACCCCTCAAGACGAAATCAGACTCTCTGATTATCTCCGTATCCTCCTCCAATACCGTTATTTGATAGTGTTGGTATTTGTGATCGTAGTCTCCATCGCTATCGTATATACAGGAAGGCAGCCCAGAGTATATTCGGCATCCAATCGTATATTATTGGAAAGCAGAAGCAGCACAAGCGATATGATGTTTTTTGCCCCGGCTGGAACAGGCAAAACCGGTATCAACAACCAAATTGAGCTGATCAAGAGCAAACCAACGATGAGCGCAGCTTGGGAAATCATGAAAAAGTATCCCGAATGGGAGTCTTTTCCCATCGCTTCCGGAGGCAACCCTGCCAGTAGATTGCGCCGGGTGAAGGTAGAATCCAAGCGTGATACCGATATCCTTTCCCTCAGTTTCGAATCCACCAGCCAAACGGAGGCAATGGCAGCCGTCAATAGCATAGCCGAAGCCGTCCAACAGCAGAATACACAACACGCCCGTGTGGAATTTACGGCAATCCGTGAGTTTTTGGAAACCCAATTGGATGCCATCTCCCGCCGTTTGCAAGGCTCTGAAAATGATCTGCGTGAATTTAAGAATTTGAACAAGCTCACAGAGCTGTCTACAGAGACCAGTCACCTAATAAAATCTGCCACCGATATTGAGTCTGAATATGAAGCTGCACTCACCGATCTTGCCATCAAATCTCGCTCTTTGGAATTGTATAGAGAGCAGCTGAGCGAGCAAGATTCCATTGTGGTAAATATCGGTTCCATTTTGAATACCCCCTATATCAACGAATTGCGCAAGCAAGTGATAGAAACTCAATCTCTGATTACCAAGCTGGTAACCAAAAACGATTATCCATTGGATCATCCCCAGATTCTGGCTCTGGAAAAAGAGATGGAGCGCACAAAAGCCAAGCTGGATATGGAGATCAAAAAACTGGTGGCTGTTACATCGACAGACGATCCGCTTGCCATGCGCAACCAAACCCTGGTAAAAATAATCCAAACCACCGTGGATCTGGAGCTGGCACGCACCAAAGTGGACGGCCTGTCTCAAACCAAAGAGATGTATGACGAGCGCATTATCTCTTTGCCCAATACGGAATTGGAACTGGCACGCCTGATGCGCAACGTGCAATTGGATACCAAAATCCATGGCATCATGATGGAAAAATATGAGGATGCCAAAATAGCCGAGCAGGGCAAGCTGGGCAACGTGCGCATCATTGATTATGCGGAGCGTCCCTCCACCCCCATCAAGCCCAAGGTTTCGATGAATATCCTGGTGGGCATTATTTTGGGACTTGGCTTGGGCGTGGGAGCCGCCTTTATAGTGCACTCCCTGGATACCAAGCTGCGCACACTGGAAGATATGGAAGCCCATGTGCGCCTCCCAATAGTGGGCACCATCCCCATCATCAGGGAATCTGAATCCAGATTGGAAGAATTTAATGCCATGATAGAAAAGGCAGAGGGAGAAAACAAAGAACAGCTTAGCCGCTCCATGCACTATGTGATGATGCAGCTGGTGGCTCATTATGCTCCCAAATCTCCCATTGCCGAAGCATATCGCACCCTGCGCACAAACGTCTTGAGCCGCAAGCCTTCCGGCAGCACCACCATGCTAATCACCTCTTCCGGACCCAAAGAAGGCAAATCCACCACCACTGCCAACCTTGCCATCACCCTGGCACAGATGAATGCCAAAGTGGTAATCGTGGATATGGATATGAGACGTCCCATGATCCACAACAAATTTGCCATCGAAAAAGAGAACGGACTTTCCGACTTTTTGATCGATTCTGAAGTGCAGATTGAACAGGTGACAAAGCCCAGCGGCATCCCCAATTTGGATATTGTCACCAGTGGATTTGTGCCTCCGAACCCCTCCGAGCTGATCTCCTCCTCACGCACAGATGTCCTCATCGACGAGCTGAAGGATAGATACGATTTTATCCTCTTTGATACGCCTCCTGTGATTGCCGTCACAGACGCGCTTATCCTCACCAAAAAGGTAGACCTCACCTTCCTCATGGTAAGGATTGGGTTTACGGAAAAGGGAATCGTGAAACGCACCAAAGAACTGATGCAAAACATCAGCAGCACCATAGATGGAATCATCGTAAACAACATCTACGTACAAAAGTACTACAGCAAGCAAAACTATTACTATTATTACTACTACTATTACTACTACTACGGTGAAGACACGCCCAAGAAAATGAAAAAGAAAAATGCTGGCGGCTTCCTACGCAAAAATAAACCTGTCGCTTGAGGTATTAGGTAAGCTTCCGCAAGGCTATCATCGCATTGAGACCCTCTTTGCGAGCATAGATTTATATGATGGCATCAGATTTGCTTTGACAAAAACGCCATCCATAAAATTATGGTGCAACCTGAAGGAATTATCTGGCACCAACAATCTTATCTTTAGGGTGGCAGATTATTTGTTGCAGGAATACCGCCCTGCCCACGGCATCCGGATAGAGCTGGAAAAGCGCATCCCCATAGCTGCAGGATTGGGAGGTGGCAGTAGCAACGCTGCCCTTACACTTGTTGCATTGAACCGTCTCTGGGAGCTGAATCTCAGCCCTGAACGCTTGGAAGCAATCGCCGCTGCTTTTGGCAGTGACATCAATTTCTTCCTTCACGGCGGATGCTGTTTGGGAGATGATCGCGGCCAAGAGATTACAGCATTGGATGATATATCGATTTCAAACATCCTGCTGGTAAATCCGGGGCTCCAGATTCCCAGTGCCGAAGCCTATCGGCTGGTGGATGTCAATTCCATCTCCCAGCCCCACAGCTATCGGCAAACGCTTGCAGAGAATAAGTTCTTTAACCGGCTGGAACCCGGCATCAGAGCCAGGTATCCCCTGATCGACGCGATTTTGAGACAGATGACCAAAGCCGGCGCCCACTCTGCCCTGTTGAGTGGCAGCGGAAGCACCTGTTTTGGCATCTATGACAACATCAATGCGCTCAATAAAGCTCGTGCTGAATTTGAGGCACAGGGTTTTTGGACGCATCTAACCAAAACAATAGGCAAAGAAGAGTATCAAAAGTGTACGCAAAACTTAAGCTAATTGCAGGAAATGCAAACCGCCCACTCGCCGAGGAAGTAGCCCGTTATGCGGGTATCCCTCTGGCAGATATCGAATTATTCAAGTTTGCAAACGATGAATCTTTCGTGAAAATAAACGAAAACGTT
>JAAYQD010000078.1 GCA_012519465.1 Candidatus Cloacimonadota bacterium | reverse complement strand
TGACCTTTCAAAAGAGCTGTTTACCAGCCTTGGCATTTCGCCTGATAAATTGATCTCAGATAAAATTTCCGCCCATCTTACAAGGTTTAAACAATGGGTGGAAGGCTTTTCAACTCTCACACAGTGGGTAGATTATGCGAGGGCAAAAAAGAATTTCAATAATAGCTACAGTTTGATTTTCACAAGCGCCTTGGAATCAGGTAAAATTGCTGATGCAGGTGATCTGGAGCTTATCTTCAAAGCCAGCTATGCAGATACTTTGATAAAAGAAGAAATGAAAAATAATGACTTATTGATCAATTTTAACGGACCTGACATACACGAAAAGAAGATTGAAGAGTTTTCTGGCTTGGACAAAAAAAGCATTGAACTAAATAGATTGAGATTGATTTCAAAGCTAAGGGAAAATTGTATGAGCTTAAAAGACATCATGAACAACTCATCCAAACACCCTGAGGCCAAATTTCTGAAGGGTGAGATAAATAAAAAGAGAGCGCACAAACCAATCAGACAAATCCTCTCCAATGCCGGTGGCCTCATCAAGCAAGCGAAGCCATGTTTCCTAATGAGCCCGCTTTCCATTGCACAATATCTGGATCCCCAGGCAATCAGTTTTGATACGATTATTTTCGACGAGGCTAGCCAGGTTAGAACAGAAGATGCCCTTGGGGCTCTTATGAGAGGACGTCAGTTAGTTGTGATGGGAGATTCCAGCCAATTGCCTCCCACCACGTTTTTTGACCATATCGTGGATGAGGATGCAGATTTTGACAGCATCGATAACCCAGATTCCAGCATCAATACCGAAAGTATATTGCAACAAAGCAAAAAGAAACTCCCACTCAAATACATAACTTGGCACTATCGCAGTGAACACGAATCTTTGATTCAAATATCCAATGATTTCTTCTATGAAGATAGGCTCCAGGTATTTTCTTCCGCTTATGCAAAGCATCCAGAAAAAGGCCTAAAATTCCTCCACCTGCCTGATACTGTATATGACAGGGGCAAATCCGCCTGCAATATCATGGAAGCAAAGAAAATTGTTGAATTGGCATGTGAACACTACCAAGAATTTCCCGATATCAGTTTGGGAGTTGGTGCCTTCAGCGTCAGACAGCAAGAAGCAATTTTAAACCAGCTGGAGATCAAACTAAAAGACAACCCACACCTACAACACCATTTTACCAAAGATAAGCTAGAACCTTTCTTTGTCAAGAACCTTGAAACCATCCAGGGGGATGAAAGGGATGTAATAATAATAAGCGTTGGATACGGCTTTGATCAGGAAAACAAGTTAAGGATGAGTTTTGGTCCCCTCAGCCAGGATGGAGGCCCTCGCAGGCTGAATGTGCTCATGACCAGAGCAAGGAAAAAATGTATCATCGTTAGCAACTTCAAACATTCAGACCTCAAGGTTAACCCACAATCCCGAATGTGGCTAAAAGCTTTGCATGCCTATTTACAGCTCGCCGAGCTTGGCGATATGCCCTCAGCCAGGGAAACACCTGAAACTGCAATGCTATTTGAAGAATCTGTATATCATTATTTGAAAGATTCTGGATACAACGTGATCAAACAGGTGGGATGTGTAAGCTTTCGCATCGATCTGGCAATCACCCATCCCGATAATTTCCACCTTTATGTATTGGGTATTCTCTTTGATGGTCCCATGTACCACACTTCCAAGACGGCCAGGGAAAGAGATAGACTTCGCAATGAAATGCTGGAAAAATTAGGATGGAAGATCCACAGAGTCTGGTCTACCGATTGGTATAGAGATAGACAAAAAAGCATAACCCAGCTCAATAAGGCGATAGATAATGCCTTGCAACAACCGGTAATGATAATCAGCGAAGAAATAGGAAAAACGGAAACTAATCCTGATATTAAAAAACAATAACCAGATTTCTAATTTGAGGATTGATCCATTATTTAGTTTGAGGGTATGCCCAGTCAACGATATATCTTGCAAGTCAGTCACATAATCTGAGGCCAGTCCTCTCATTTGAAAATAACATTATGCGGACTTTTGTTCCGCGCTTTTTTTATCCCAAAAAACATCCCTCTATGATAAACCCAGATAAAACAGTAATCTCTGAGCCTTCCTGCTGGGTTTCCTATTAGATGTGGTTGTGATGCCGTTGCGATACCCAGCGATCCGCTGGGAGAGGCAACCATATCACAAGGGCATCTAAAGGGAGGGAGGTATATATTGATGCCCGTTGCAAGCAATGTTACTGTTATGTATCAAGACCAGCCCATTTTGCGATTGCCATGTTTATCTCCTCACAGCTTTTATCAGTCATAAAGTTATATGGCGCAAAGTCCCTAAACTCCTGCAGATTATCCTCATCAATAAAATCAGGTATCGGTGTCAGCGGCTTGAACTCGCTGAATTTACAGGTATAAATCATGCCATCCGAGATATCTTTCAATCTAAATCCTCATATCCCAAAGAGTAGATGCCATCGTCTGTCAATTCACCCACCGGACTTCCCTTCAAGTCAAATGCCAATTCGGAGAAGTGCGGGCTTATTACCCTTTCAATGCTGCCTCCCCCAGGAGCCTGCATTGGAGCACCCACGAGCCTACTCTCCCAAGGATCATAAAAGCAGATATTACACACCTTGTCCCCGTATTCTTCATAAGCATGATTGCCAAAGCGGATGGTATTAAAGCCTGAAAATACTTTTTGCCCTGCCACCTCTTCAAAGCTTGGCTCCCGGTAACGTGTAAAAGCGTGATGAGCTCCCATGATACCCAACACCTTGGTGATGCCAGGCTGATGAAATGCCTTCAGGGCTTCCAGCCAATTCTTTTCATTACAGTCCTTCCAGATCAGCCTTCTTTCCTCTTGATTGGGCTTTCTTTTTTCATCGCGGCAAATCTGGTTATACAGCTTCCAATTATAAGGATCATTCAACCCCACACAACGGATGTGTTTTTCTGGGGGATTGCTACGATTGTGCTGCCAAAGCAATCTGTAAATTTCTTGATACTCCATATAACCCCAAAATGCTTCTTGCCTCAGGCTGATTCTTTTTGCCAGAGGCGCGTCAAACCAATCTTTTGATATCAGTTCATCAATCAATTCCTGATCCGCCCTGCGCCCAAATTCAGTAGCCACAATCCTGATGCCCCTCTCCGCAAGAAGCGG
>JAAYQD010000077.1 GCA_012519465.1 Candidatus Cloacimonadota bacterium | reverse complement strand
TATTATAAATACTTCAACACCAATAACCTGTGGATTGATCTCAAGGCATTGCAATGGGAATTGATCTCCTCTGGAGGGGTGTTTTTGTTGCCCTTGATAGTAAATCCCAAAACCGTAAATGACGTGCCCGTCTATCAGCTGGAAACGGCGATGGGTGCGGCGATCAATGTATTCACCAATGCCAGGGCAATGCACGTTCCCAGACAGCGTTTTGCCCCCGTCAAAAAGAATACAGACCTGTTGGCAATATGGTCGGACGCTTACGAGCTGAACGATCAATATCAGATAGTGCTGCGCAGGGGCCTGCCATCACCTCCGCAGATTGAACTGGATGATGACTATTATGGTACCATCGACCAGATGCTGGAGCGTTTCAAGGACGGCGTGCCTTCCCTCATGGATTGCAGCCATCTGAAGCTGGAAGGCGATATCAGCTTTGGCGAGGATGTGATCTGCGAAGGCAAAGTTTCCCTCCATGCCAAAGAAGCCATCCACGTCAAAAGCCGGATGCTGACAGGTGATGTTAGTTTGTAAACCAGCTTTTTTGCTGCTGGCAAAAAGGAAGTGAAAGAATATGTTATCAAAAGCTCAAAAGATTAGATTGGGAGCCTTCGTGATGGCGGGTAGCGTGCTGCTGTTGGTCATCCTGATCGCCGTGGCAGGCAGCAAGCTTGTGGATAAGAAGGATATCTATTATGTCAGCTTTGAAAACTACTCTGTGACAGGCTTGCAGGTGGGAGGCACTGTTTCCTATCGCGGCATCAAAGTAGGCAGAGTGGAAGATATCAAAATTGACCCCAAGGATATCAACAAGGTGATCATAACGGTTGCCATAGACCGGGATACTCCCATCAAAGTGGATGCCGAGGCTATCCTCATCTTTATGGGCATCACAGGTGTAAAGGCTGTGGAGATCACCGGCGGCACCAATGAGGCAGCGTTGCTAAAGCCCAAAAGCTTTATCAAAACAGGCACCACCATGATTGATGATATCAGCGACAGGGCGCTTTCCATAGCCGAGAAGATTGATCTCATTGCCTCCAATATCAGCAGCCTCACGGATGAACAAAACAGGCAACACATTGCAGACATCCTGCGCCAAACCAGCCAGATCCTGGATGATACAGGAGAGAACCTGAAAACCACGATGGAATCCCTCAATCTGGTAGCCGTCAATACTGCAAAGCTTACCGATGGCCTGGACGTGACCATCACCCAGATTACTGAGACCTTCGTTGATAACGTCAATAAGCTCACGGATAGCGCCACCGGCAGCATCAGCAGCCTGTCTGACAATGCCAACCAGATGATGAACAGAATGAGCGATGAGGTGGTGGACAAGCTGGATATACTTACCCTTACCACCACAAGCAGCGTGGAAGGATTGGTGAATCAGCTTAGCTTGGAATTGCAAACGATAAGCACCAGCCTGGATGAGGCTATCAGAGATGTGAATACCAATGCAAACCTGCTGCTAAGCGATACCAGAATACAGCTTAATACCCTCAGCGGCAGTGGCAACAAGCTGATACTGGATACCAGCAAGCAAGTGGCAGAACTGAGCGCCCAGATCAACCGTTCTTTGGAGAGGATCAACGTCTTGATCGAATCTGATGAGATGAGCGGGGTGATGAGCAACCTGGAAAGGCTTTCCGGACAGCTTGCCGATGCCAATATGAGAGACTTGGTGACGGAGCTTACCACCACTTTATCCAAAGCCAGCAGCGCCATTGCCACGATAGATCGCACCCTTGTGCGCAACAGATCAAACCTCAATGAAACACTGGATTCTCTGAGGGAAGCAAGCGCCAATCTGAACGAGTTTTCCAGACAAATCGCAGAGCAGCCAGCTCTCATCTTTAGAGGCAATTAAAGGAGCTGATGGAATGAAACAAACCAAGATATATCTCCTGCTATTGGTTGGCATCACACTCTTTGCAGGGGGATGCCTCAGCAAAGTGGATAGGGTGACCACAAACTACTATATCCTTGATTATAAGAAATCAACCGAGCAGCCTGTATTCAGGATTTCAGAACCATTCCCCATGAGCTGTGAAGTGTTTGATACCGAGGTAAACCGCACCTACAACCGCAGTCAGATGGTGATCAAAGAAAGCTTTTCCAAAGTGTCTTACCTCTCTGGAGACCTATGGGCAAACAGGCTGTCAGACGCCGTCCCCAACCTGATCGTACAGAGATTTAAGGCTTACAATATCTTTCGCCAGGTGGCGCGCTCCACTGGAGATATAGCTCCTGATTACTACTTGGAGACCAATCTCAACAGTATAGAAAAGGTAAAAGCCAGCGATTCCAAAGCCGCCATCAATATTGAATTTAAGCTCCGTGATGCCAAAACCCAGAGAAGCGTGGTGAGCTATTTGTATGACAAGGCAGAACCCCTCCACGCCAGCGATGTGGCATACCTGGTGGAGGTATATAATGACATGATTATGGAGGCTACCGATATCTTTGCCGGCAAATGCCGCCTCTTTCTGGAAGGCAAACCCTCCGCACTGGATTATACCCAGCCTGTGGCAAGTGAAGTGGAGCGTTATGTGGGCGAACTGGAGGACATCCTGAATGCACAGACTCATGATGGTGAGCTGTTGCTTCTCACCAGCTTTGATACGGAATCTGAGATGCATTATACCTATTATGCCAGCGACAAGCCAGAGATAATTAAGCGCGAAGGCGTGTTTGGCGTCACGGAAACCCTGAGCCCCGGCAAATATAAGCTGCTCTTGGGGGAGAACCAGGAATTCCCCGTGAATGTGGAGGTGAAGCCCAAGAAACGCACGGTTGTAAATCAGGAGTGGGCAGAGCTGATAGTGCATGTTCAGGATCAAAGCCAAACCAAGGTACGCCTTGGGTACAATCTTTGGAAGAAGGTCTTGGGAGAGTATGACTATTATTTTTATGGCTCGGATACCAGCTTGGGAGAGGATGACTTTGGGCAGAAGGACAAGATCTGGATACTCACACCCGGCACTTACATGGTAAAATTAGGGAGTGGACACTGGAACGAACTGAAGGATTTTACAACCGTCACAGTGGAAAAGGGTGACAATAAGCTGCTCACTGTGGTAGTGGATCCCACAGGCGAAGGCAACTATATGCTGGGAGCAGGACTATTGGGAAACAAGGAAAGCGTATTGGGGCGCAGCAAAATCCACAAAGGCACCCTGTCCCTTGACCTGAATATCAACTCCAGCAATGAAATCTCTGATGATGAACCCAGCTATGATGCTTCACTGGTGGGGCGTACAGACAATACTTTTGATGTGCAGCGAGGATCACAGCGTTTCACTGCCCGCAGCCTCTACAGCCTGGGTTTGAAGTATGACAACCAGTATGATCTGCGCATCAATCCAGATACTTACTCTCTCAAAAACGTCTTTCTCTACACACCCCTACGCAAAAGACGATACTTCAAAAACTTCTCATTCTATGGCAGGGGAGATGTAAACACCCATTTCTTTGATGAATACATCCACTTTTCAGAGCCCCGCAACCTCATCTATGTTTGCGGAAAGGGTGATACCCTGTGGTTGGCTACAGGACAGGATAAGGCACGCACCAAGATCGCCCTCTTCCCACTCAGACTCAAGGAAGGCATTGGCATCACCTACCGCTGGGTTCCCAGTCCCAAGTTTAATGCCAGCATCAGGGGAGGCTATGGCTGGCAGCAGGATTTTGACAAGCACTCTTATACCCTGTTACACAGCAATGTACACAGCCAAGTGCCCGGAGACACCCTGCGTTATGACATCTACAACGGTTCTTGTGACAATTACAGCTCTGGTATAGAGAGCACACTGGTGTTATCCGCAATCAATATCCTCAAATTCCTCACCATCAATTCCAGCATAGACGTGCTATTCCCGATGGATAAAGACGATTACTCCCCTCGTTTTGAAAG
>JAAYQD010000076.1 GCA_012519465.1 Candidatus Cloacimonadota bacterium | reverse complement strand
GGTGCGTCGGTTGGGGAAGGAAAAGCTCCACACGGGAATCCCCTCCTCGGCTATCATATCCAAGAGGGATTGAGCGTTTGAACAATCCCCCTGCGTGATGCCGATCACCTCATCCAGATTGGATGCCAGCGCCGTGCTATAATTCCCTTTGATCCAGCCACACACCGTGCGCGGAAAGCCCTTCAGCTCTGCCGCGTGTATCATCTGAGTGGAATCACAATCCAAAAAGAGGTTGTTCAAATCAATTGGAAAGTGCCCGGCGGCAAATACCACCTCCACCGGAAAGCTGGTGGTAAAACCAATGCGTTTATTCTTCTTCACAAAGTAGCTCCAAATATTCATGTTCCATAGTGTCCACCTCCCCCTGCGCTGCCCCAATCTCCTCTTGCAGATTGCTTTGCGAGGTGTGCAGCTCTTGCAAAAGGGCGGCATCATTGTATGTATCAGAATCCGAAAGCTGCATCTGGATAGCTTCCAATTGCTCTTGCAGGGATTTGATATGTGCCTGCCTCTCTTCGATTTCCGTCAGTTTCATGGAGAGTATCATGGGATTGATTCGCCTCTTTTTGGCTCTCTCCACTGGCGCCACCGGTGCCTTCTGGGGTTCCGGAATCTGAAAGCTCCGTTCAATGGCACCCTCGGCATCCTCTTCCACGTTTTGGATGGTGGTATAGAGATCTCTGCCATCCAGTTTCCTTTCAAACACCCAATACTTCGTGGCAAGATTGGAGAGAAACCAGCGATCATGCGATACAAAGATGATGCTGCCGTCAAATTCCTGCAGTGCCTCCAACAGCGCATCCGTCATCTGAATATCCAGATGGTTGGTGGGCTCGTCCAAGATGAAGAGATTGGGACGCCTGTGGATGAGTACACACAGATACAGCCGGCTCTTTTCTCCGCCGCTCAATACGCCCACGCGCTTCTCCACATCATCACCTCTAAAACCAAAGCGAGCCAGCCAGGAAAGCACATAGCCCCGCGTCTCGTCGGGCACCTCCTGCCACAGGGTTTCCATCACAGAGAGCCCCTCCTGCAAATCCACATGATGTTGGTCGTAATAGGCGATATTGAGGCTGGCGCCCACCTTCAGCTCGCCCTCATCCGGCTGATGCTGCCCCAAAAGCATCCGCAGCAAAGTGGTCTTGCCGCAGCCATTGGGACCTATAATACAGATTCTATCCCGATATCCGGCATACAAATCCACGTCCCGCGCCAATTCCTTGCCGCCAATGCCAAACCTCAGATCTTTCAGGATAAAGAGGTCATTGCCACTGCGGGAGTCGCTCTGGATGCGCATCCTGATCCCCGCCTCCCTTCTGGGAGCATCCACCGTCTGCATCCTCTCCAGATGTTTCAGGCGGCTTTGCGCTTGCTTGGTCTTTTGCCCGGCGATGTTGCGGCGCACAAAATCCATCGTCTCCTGAATCTCTTTCTGCTGCCGCTCATACTGCCGTTCTGCGCTTAGCTGGGCGATGGCATCCGCCTCTTTCCAGGAGGAATAATTCCCCTTGGTGATGCTCAGGCTGCTGTCTTGCAAATGCCAGATGCTGCTCACGGTGGCATCCAGAAAATGGCGATCATGAGATACCAGGAGATAAGGCCTATCCTGCTGCACCAGATACTTTTCCAGCCAGGCTATCATCGCCAAATCCAGATGGTTGGTAGGCTCGTCCAAGATCAGGATATCATGTTTTTGCAAGAGGATAAAAGCCAGGCACAGGCGGGTCTGCTCCCCACCGCTCATCTGGGTGATGGACATCTGCCACATGATTTCCGGAAAGTCCAGGGAGAGCAGCACGTGCTTCAGCTCGTTTTCCCATTCATATCCCCCCAAGGTGGTAAAGCGCTGGATATCGGCATTCAGCCGGGCTTCCACCTGTGGGGATTTATCTGTATCCATCTGCCGGGCTAACGTTTCTATGCTGTGCTGCAGCTCCTGCAGGTCTGGCCGGGCGGTCTTTACATAGTCTATGAGAGTGAGCCCCTGATCAGGCTGTGCTTTCTGGGGCAAATAAGCCACCTGATACCGGGGGGAACGCTCCACCACTCCGCTGCTGGGATTTACCTTTCCCAAAAGCAGGCGAATCAGGGTCGTCTTGCCGCTGCCGTTGCCGCCAATCAAACCGATGCGGCTATTATGCTCCAGCGTGCAGGAAACATCCCGCAGGATACTTTGTCCGCCGAATTCAAAACTGACTTCGCGGGCTTGGATTAGGCTCATTATCTATCTCACCATTAAGTTATTTAGTCTATTGTAAAAATCACATATCTCCGCATCACACAAAGATCTGAGCCCACTTTTCCTCCCTCGCTTCACATGTCAACCACATTTTTTACTTGCCAAAAATGCCGCCCTGGTTTTTAAGGCTCTCACACGGTTCGGGATGTAGCGCAGTCCGGCTAGCGTACCTGAATGGGGTTCAGGTGGTCGCAGGTTCGAATCCTGTCATCCCGACCATACTTTGATCGGCCTCCACACGGAGGCTGATTTTTTATGTGTGGAAATTATTGCCCATCCGCACCTCGCATTACTCCCCCATACAAGCATCGCTAATTGCCTTCCTGCTTTTCACTTAGCTCAAACCATCTCTCCAAGAGCCGTTCATGCTGCTGGGTCAGCTCTGCTTGCAAATCCCCTATGCGGCGATAATCCTGTGGTGTGAGGGCGGGCTGTGCCAGCTCTGCTTCCAGCTCCTTCAGGCGTGTCTCCTGCCCTTGGATTTCCTCACTTATCAGCTTCAGCTCCCGCTGTTCGTT
>JAAYQD010000075.1 GCA_012519465.1 Candidatus Cloacimonadota bacterium | reverse complement strand
TATGAATCTGTAATCAGTGATGAAGCCAGCAATTTTAAAGTGGGTAGATATGGCTCTGGATTGATCAAACTCGGGTTTTCTTACTAATTGTGCAGTAAAATCAGCTCCCAATAGCGTGGATGATATCCGCAATGAATTTTTGAATAATGTAGCCAATCATATTCGGATAAACCCACGGTAGCATTTCTACACGATGTCTGCACCCATGAGCAGAGGGAAGACCTTTTCCAACCTCTCCTTTACTCATACGCTCAATGGCGCCCCCGATACCCCCAGGAGGCAATTTATGAGACAATCAGAGGGTGGCTGGAGGCGGGGTAGGTTGCCATAATTTAAGTGCCATCACATCACCGATATCTCCTCCCTTAGCGGCTCTTCCATGTCGGCAGAGTGTCTCCTGATTTCGTTCATATCCAGCCAATTCCACATCTCTTTGATCAGTTCTTTGGTATCGTCTTCACAGCTGAGCGTGGCCCTTAAATAATTTTTCAGGCGGGGTTGTCCGCCGATATCTCTCAGGGCGATATCGCGCGTTTTGAGGTATTGGAAGAGCTGTGGGGTTTGCTCTCCCACGGTGAAAGCCAGGAAGTTTGTGTGGGAGGGTTGCACGATCATTTGGGGCATGATTTTGATTTGGTGATAGGCGTCCTGACGCAGGGCGCTGATTTGGGCTACCTGCTGCCTGAAAGCGGGGATATTATCCAGGATGCTAAGGGAAAATGCTTGCGCCAATACGCTGCTGTGGAAGGTGATGAATACCTTGCGCAGGTTGTAGATATTGGATTCAGATGAGATGGCATAGCCAAAGCGCAGACCCGCCCCCGAGAAGGCTTTGGAAAAGCTGCGGACCAGGATCAGATTGGGATGACGCCCCAGCTCGTCGATGAGGCTTTCCCCGGAAAACTCGTAGTAGGTTTCATCCAAGAGCACCAGTTTATCCGGCAGAGCCTCCACGATGGTGCGCAAATCGTCTTTGGGAAATAGATTGCCCGTGGGATTGTTGGGATTACAAAGTATCGCCAGCTTGCAATCCGGATGGGAGGCAGCGGCAATATACTGTGCGGGATCCAGGCGAAAATCCTCGTCCAACTCCACAAAATGCATGCCCATGCCCACCATGTCGGTATAGGTTTTATAATCAAAATAGGAGGGCGCCGGGCTCACGGCAAAGCTGCGTTCATCTTCTCTAACGCTCAAAATAGTGTGGAAAATCATATCATCGGCACCGTTCCCCCACACCAGGTTTTCCGGCTGCATCCCATGCCCCACATAATCTGCCAGTTTCTGCCTTAGTTCATCTGCCACGGGCGATATATAACGGTTTAATTGTATATTCTGCATACGCTTTAGAAAATCATCCTGAACCACTTCAAAGGGGTTCATACAACTCTCGTTGAGGCACATCATCCGTTTACGCTGGGGGACATCCACCACAGAGGGTTTTTTATCTATTAAGTCTTTACGAAAGAGTTTTACCATGATCGTCTCCTTTTTTGGTAGATAATCTAAGCGGGGTTACATGTATTGTAAAGTGAAAAGTTTATGTGATAATAAATGATTTGGGTTCATGGGGCTCGCTGCGCTCGCCGTTGAGAGCTTGCTTTGCAAGCAGTTGAGGGGTGCCAAGGCACCAGTTGAGTGGTGCTATGCACCGGATGAGCGCTCACTTAAGTTCGCTGTTGAAAGGTGCTGACGCACCTGCAGGGAACCGCTGCGCTCGTAAATAAGGAGTGCACAGCCTGATAGTTCAGACCAAATATCAGGATACAAACCACTTCTGGAAGTCTCGGAGAGACGGCACTTCAAGCCTCAAATACCTCAATATCAGTCAATCACTTACCCACATATTTTGCAAAGTATGCGTCTATCTCATCCCTTAGTTCTACGCCCACTTCTTCAAATACATCCAGAAGATGCTCATAGCATCCTTTTCCTCCCAGGAAGTCCCAGAATTCTTCTGCCACCAATAATTCCTCATCAAGGTCCAACATTCCTTTCATTACCCATAATTCATAAGGCTTAGGATAATAGGGGTTATATGGCAAGGCTATCTTTGTATGTATCTTACAGGTGGGATCCTCTGCCAATATAGCTGCTGTCCGTTCCAACATAGTTCTCTTATATACTTCATAAGCTCCTATTTTTGGAATAGCACTCTTGATATCAATCAAGTAGATATCACCAGAATCGGATTGTAATTTCAGATCAACTTTAGTGAGCTTCACAGTGTTCATCTGCCCCTTTTGACACACTTTACGAATGCGTTCAACTTCTGAAATCCTGTTTGGCCAAATGTTTGCAGTGCAAATATCGTCCATAATATTTTGAATAACGATCTGAGCCTCGGAGGAGATTTTGGTACCCGCGATTTGCTGTTTTTCTGAGGTTTCAAATCTGCTTTTGCCAATGCGAGCAGCCACCGGTTCATAAATGGAGGTGCCAAAGTTTGTATTTAGTGACTGGATAAATGAATACAGCGCCATTCTGTCTTTGCCAAGCAGTCTTGTGTGAAAGGGCATATAGGACGATTCTCGTTGCTTGTTTGCAATTTTAGTTCTTATACTATCGATCAGTATTTGCTTGATATCTACAAATAACTGGTTGTCTTTCTTAATGATGTCTTTAATGGTGATAAAGTCTGTCGCTTCCATGTTTTATCTTGTCCTTGATCTACATTCTTGTGTTTACTACAATACAATGACGTTTATAAAGCAACTGCTTTTATGTCAATAAAAAACCTCAATAAACCCAGCATCAACCATCCGCTTTTATACCTCCCATGTGCCCCAAATCCCCCAACTCTACACTCCATAATCCACGGGCATATAATATTGCACGAATAAACCATTGCTACTTTCTCTTTTATGGTCAAGTGGGAGTGGTTAACCCTATGTAAATATATGCGCTTATCCCACACATCTGTTACACCATAAAACTATTTACCCCTGGCAAGTAGTGCCGCGTTTCCCTATGTATAGTAGAGGCTTTCTTATTAACCACCCTTGTCTCACCCTTGTCTCTCCCTTGTCAGGGTAAAGGAGGCACAAAGGTGGGGAAAGGGCGGGAAGTGACAGATTGCGCTAAAAAAAAACAAAGAAAAGGAGATAAAAACATGGAGGTAAAACTCGCTTTTGAACAATGGGCATACAGGGGCAAATGTGACGGCTTGGTGTATTATTATAACAGACAATTGCGCAAGATGATAGCCAGGCGTTATGTGAAACCGCGCTATTCCAGCTCCAACCAGAGATTGGGGGAAGGCGCCAAACATCTGAAGAGCCTACAGCCAGCGGCGCTTTTTATGCAGGATTGCAAAAGATATTGCCAGATTTATAACATATATCTGAAGAAAGGTGAAAAACCGCTCAGCAATTCATATTCGCTATACATCAGGCTTATGTATCAGCAAGCCAAGGATTTGGAGATAAGCGTGCTGGATTTGACACGGCAGATGATAGAGGAAATCCCCCTGCCCTGCCGCAGCATCAAGACGGCGGTGGAAGGGGGGTTACTCCCGGAGATTCCCGGCTATAAGAAGTTGGATAAGATGATGTGATATAGAATTAACGGAAGCATTGCTTCCCGGCACCGGGGTCACATTTTCATGATATGCAATATTTGGTGATTAAATAAAGTTTTTTGCACCACAAATTGCAATAGATAAGGCAAAATCAATTTAGTAAAAAGGTCGAGAAATGAATTTGAGACAGTTTTGGGCGCTTATGCTGATAGCTTTTATCGCATTGCCAGCCATTCTTGGGGCACAAACCCAGGTGGCAAATTCTTCTTTTTCACTGATGCGCAGTTCTGATGACGGCATCCAGCTTCGTTTTCAGCTTCCCACATGGAGACTGGAAGAAACCATTGATGATGGCATTACCCGCCAAAGGGTGAAGATGGAGGGGGTGCCATATCTGTATCTGGATGAAACAGAGACGCTTCCCGTCTTTAGTACCAGCATCGCCATCCCCTATCAGGGCGGCGTGAGCCTGGAAATATCAAATACAGCCAGTCAAACGCAAGCTATGGATGGCACAGATTTTGACGTGCTTTTGAGCCGGGAAAGAACCTCTGGTCGCCATCCACAGCAGATGTACCCCGCTCAAAGCGTAATCGTGGGCGAACCGATGATAATGCGGGATTTTCGGATCGTGCATATCAACGTACATCCCTTCCAGTACGATCAGGATGCACGCCAATTGCAGGTAAATGAATCTGTGGATATCGTGCTCAATTTCAATACCTTGCCTTCCATCAACGAGATGGAGGCACCCAGCAGCTATTCCAGCGTGTTTGAGCCCCTTTATCGTGATCTGATCTTGAATTACGAACAGGCGTTAAACCGCAATGCCAGCTTCAGCACCCCCAGGATGTTGGTGATTTGGGGCAATAATAACGATACAATTTATCAGAATAAAGTGAATGAATATGTGGATTGGAAAAAGCAGCGCGGCTTCATCGTCTCAGCAGTTAGCACTGCCACTACCGGCACCAGCAGCAGCGCCATCAAGACCTATATTCAGACCCAATACAATAACACTGCCACCCGTCCTGATTATGTGGTGCTGATAGGAGACTCTGGCACGGGCAATATGCAGATTCCCACCTTTAGTAGCTATGTGGATTATGAATATACCTGGCTGGAGGGGAATGATCAGCTGGGTGATGTGATTATTGGGCGCATCTCCGTGGAAAATACGGCGCATATAATCAACTATATGGCAAAAGTGGCCTATATGGAAAAGAACCTGAACTTGAATAACAGCGCCTTTTTGGATAGGATGGTGTTGGTTGGTGACGTTGACCACAATTCCGGCATTTCCACCATCTATACCAATGAATATGTGGCAGATATCTCCAGTGCTGTGAATCCTGATTATACCTACAGCAAAGAATATGGTAGCAACGTAAGTCATCATAATATAAATACAGCCATCAACCAAG
>JAAYQD010000074.1 GCA_012519465.1 Candidatus Cloacimonadota bacterium | reverse complement strand
GTGTTTAAGGTGGTATTGGTTTGCTTTTTATTGGCGGTGATAGTGTTGGGCGATATCTGGGATTCTTTGACCCATAATATCGTCTTCTTGGTGGCGGATATCGTCTTTCTGGCTGTGGTGATCAATAACTACCTGGTTTGGCGAAGGATCAGGAGAAGGGGTTAATCCACATACCTCACAAATTGCTGGATTTCATGGCGTGAGGGCAGGGCTTTGGTTTCCGCAGGCCAGCCAAGCGGGGTGAGGCAAGCGATATAATCCTCATCAGGAATGCCCAGGAGCTCTTTTACCCGGGGTTTATCCATATCCGTTACCCAGCAGGTGCCCAAGCCATAAGTATGGGCAGCCAAAAGCAGGTGATAGGCGGCGATGCAGGCATCCTGCACACGGCGGTCCGGCTTTTCTCCACGGCTGGCAATGGCAATCGCCAGTGGTGCTGCCAGCAGCTGTTTGCCGGATGGGCCGCGTATATCCACTATCTTCTTTACAATCTCTTTACTACTGATCACCGTGTAGTAATATCCCTGCAAATTGTTGGCAGTGGGGGAGTAGCGGCATAGCTCAAACACCTTGTCCAAGGTGGCTCTATCCACAGGCTCATCGGTGAAGGCACGGATGCTGCGGCGATACATCAGGTTTTGGGTGGCGCTGATGAAGGGCAACAGATGGTGTTCAAAACTTTGAAATTCCAGCTTGCGCCCCTCTGGATCAAGAGCATAAAAATGATAAATCTGGTATTGGGGATTGAAGGCAGGCTGTGCCATGGCGATATCCCGGTGCTTGTGCCAGGCTGCGTCCACGCTCTGGCGATCAGGCAAAAAGAAGGTGATTACACCACAGGTTTCCGCCTCTTCTCCCGCACAAAAGCCCAAGAGGAGATTGCCATCTTGCAGGATTTGGCATCCTCCCTGCTCCAGCCACACGCTCATGCCAATCTTCTTGTGATAAAAGCCTGTAATCACATCCAACTGCTTGGTTCTGAGAAAGATAATACCAGACATCAATGCTCCTTTGCTAATTTATCCGTGAGGGTGGGGTTTCGTTTTTGAAAATGGCAATGGCGTTGCGGGCTGCCATCATCGCCATGGCGGTGCGTGTTTCCACGGTTGCGGAGCCGATATGGGGCAGGAGCACCACGTTGGAGAGGGCTTTCAATTCGGGCGGCACATAAGGCTCATCAATATATACGTCAAATCCTGCAGCGGCTATTTTGCGGCTGGTGAGCATCTCAATCAATGCCTCCTCATCCACCACGGCTCCCCGGGCGGTATTGATGAAAATGGCACTATTTTTGAGCAGCCTCAGTTCATCTCTTCCTATCATATTCTTTGTTTCAGGGGTGAGGGGAACGTGAAGGCTGATGATGTCCGCTTCCTTGAGCAAAGTGTCCAAATCCACATAATGCCAGCCTTCGGGGGATTCCCCCAAGGGGCGCCGAGGATGATATGCCAATACCTTCATCCCAAATCCAGCACTGCGCCTTGCCACCGCCTCGCCAATGCGTCCCATACCCACTATCCCCAAGGTTTTGCCATAGATATCAGAGCCCAACATCAGCATGGGCTCCCAGCCGGTAAAATTGCCTTCGCGCACATACTTGTCACTCTCCACAATCCTGCGTGAACAGCTCATAATCAGCGCCCAAGCCAGATCTGCAGTTGCCTCCGTGAGCACTCCGGGGGTGTTGCATACGGCAATTCCCTTTTCTGTGGCATAGGCAACGTCTATATTGTTATAACCAACGGCATTATTGCAAATACACCTGAGGCGCGGGGCAGAATCTATCACTCCCCGATCTATGGAATCTGTATGCTGACATAAAAGGGCATCGGCATCTTTCAAGTGCTCCAAAAGCTCTGCCCGCCTCACATTACGATCGTGGGGGTTGATGCTCACTTCAAAATAAGAACTAAGTAAATCAATAGCCGGTTGGGGAATGCGGCGCGTCAAATAGATGTTAACTGGCATGTGCTCCTTCCATACATTTTCATTATACTATGCAATAAAGATTGTTTGGCATATTGTGTCAAGCACAAAAAACCGCTATTTGAAAACTGATGCTTCCCTGTTAACCACCCTTGTCTCTCCTTTGTCTCGACAAGGGTGAGACAAGGGTGGTACAAGGGTGGCTAATGGGCGCGATGCGCCCAAGGGAACAGGGGACAGGGGGCAGGGGGCTGCGCGAGCGCCAGAGGTTAGAGGTCAGAGACCAGAGGACAGGGGGAAAGAAAGAAGTTGTAACCATCTGGGTGTACAGGCATTAGCAGGTTGGGTCGCTGACTTTGGTCGGCTTTAAAACAGTATTTTATCCGAGGATTTCACCAATGAATCAAATAGAAATATGAAGACAGATATAGATTGGTATTTAATGTTTTGCTTTATGTTAAATAAGGTGTAATTCTATGATTTAAAAACCGGTTAAAAACCGGTGAACCAACCTGCTAAAGTCCAGTGTTCCAGATGGGTTAGGGTTTCGGCAATGCCAAGTCAATATTCACTTAGTGAAATCCTTGTAATTAGTGGTTTATTTAATCCGCTCATGCGCGAGCTGCAACAAGATTTGGTATTGACAGATACTGATGGCTCTGAATTATGTTCCTATCGATCCAAAAATCGAATTAGGATAGTAATATGAAAGATCCCGTCTTTATCCCTATCAGCAAAAAGCGTTATGATGATATCATCAGATATATTAGCGATATAACATCTCTGAAATTCCGTCATCTCAACCTCTCTGATGATATCGCTAATTATATTTTGGCAAAGCTGATCAAAGCAGCCCCCACCGATCCCATGGGGATTCCAGCCGATTTCATCAATTCCATATTCCCCAAGGCGGTGGAGGATGTATTTAATTATTATCATAGGGTAGCCTTCCAATTTTGCCTCACCAAAACCCAAGACCCCAGCCTTTCCGAAGATATATCCCAAGAGGTAATCACCTTGCTGCTATCCTCACAGCATCACATCAATAACGTATATGGCTGGATAAGACAGGTGACGCACAATCTGCTCTGCAAGCACTATGCGTCTCAAACAAAAGAAAAAGATCTGTACAATATGCTATGTGTGGAATCCTCTTCCATACATAATATGATGACATCAGAAAACACCTTCGATATAGAGGGTTTGAATCCTCAGGCAAAGAATGAAATCCTTGCCAGCCAAGAGTATCAAAACTATACTACCATGCTTGCATTTGACGGTATAAGTGACTATGCCACCTCAATGAATGTAAGCGAAAAAGTGGCACAAAAGCGAAAAGATAAAGTTATTCGCAATTTGCGCTCTAAGATCCTGCTCGCAATTGGATGGGAAGCAAGCCGCGAGATACTGAACTATAATCAATACCATGCCATCCAAAAGTTTATCCGCACTATTTTGAAAGAAGGGCACAGTACCGATGGTATCCAGCCCCAAAACAAGATCAAGTTGAAGCTGACGCAGGTAATGAATGGTATTGAAAAGATAGATGATTGGGGGATCAACATGGTGGATAATGGCAGATTCAGGCTTCACATATTTCACTTAACCCAAAATAAGCAACCAATTATTGCCACCTTCTTCATCATCCTGAGTGAGAGAAACCAAGTTAGAATAGAAAATTGTCAAAAAAATGAAATTATCGGAGCTCATCCGATTCCAGCTAACTTGCATATACCCAAGAAGATGGGCAGGGCGCTCTGGTCTTATGAGAAAATTATTTCACTGCTGAAGTAAAATATCTTCGATTCTGGCATCTCAATTTCGCCTGCTTCGACACTTATATCTTTAGAAACAAATTCTAAAGGAGTGTCAAAATGAAAAGATACCTCACCTTGCGAATGATCCTGCTGCCATTGATTAGTTATAGCATTACCCGGCAGGTAGCGCTTGATGGCAGCCAAGCCTACACATCCATAAATTAACAACTGCTCGCGCCGTGAGCCAAATATGCCGTCTCTCTGAGACTCGTAAGATATTCTTATGACATGAGAAGATCTGAAATATCGTCTCTTACGAGACTCTCTTAGGGCGCTCGCTGCGCTCACGATTAAAAAGAAGGAAACTCCCACTCAAAATAGACTTGGCTTTAGCGAAGCCCCTCTAACCCCTAACATCCAATCCCTAAGCACGCTTGCGTGCGCCCTGGCTTTAGCGAAGCATACTGAAACCTGGAACCTGAAACCTGAAACCTGAAACCATGAGCCTAAACGTTAGATAAAACAGTGATTATTAAAAAAAAGGATTGACGGATTGGCCGCCGCTACAGAGTTTGATTTACTAACGAAATATATGGGGTTAGCCAATGATAAAAGCCAGTGTTTTTGTGAAGCTGAAGCCCAGCGTCCTTGATCCTCAAGGCAAGGCCATCACCAGCAAACTAACAGAATTGGGATACGATTCCGTGATGGATGTGCGTGTGGGCAAAGTGATTGAGATTCAGTTTGATGAGAGTGACAAAGCTTCTGTGAGCGAACAAGTGGAAAAGATGTGTGCCACAATGCTCGCAAATCCCAACATTGAAGATTACAGCTATAACATCGAAATCGTGGAGTAACGTTGAAAGTAAGTGTTATCACATTTCCAGGCACCAATTGCGATCATGATACCATTGAAGTGTTTAGTCAGTTTGGTGATGATGCCACGCTTGTGTGGCACCAGGACAGGGATCTGAAAAACCCAGATTTGGTGGTATTTGCAGGGGGCTCCGCTTATGGTGATTATCTGCGCGGCGGTGCTTTGGCAAAGTATTCTCCAGTGGTGGCAGAAGTGATTGAATATGCCCGCAAAGGCGGGATGGTATTGGGGCTTTGCAATGGGTTTCAGATACTTACAGAATGCGGTCTTTTGCCGGGAACCCTGATGATAAATATCGGGCTGGATTTTATCTGTGAACACCGCCATATCAGGGTGGAACATCCCAATAGCCCCTGGACGCATGGGATTGCCGCCGGCACAGTTTTGGATATCCCCATAGCCCATAAAGAAGGTAATTTTCATATCGATGCTGCCGGCTTGCAAGAGCTGGAAGATAATGAGCGGGTGCTATTTAGATATAGCGATGAATTTGGCAATGTGAATACAGATGCCAACCCCAACGGTTCACTCAATAATATTGCAGGCATTTGCAGTGCCAACAAACGAGTATTGGGGATGATGCCCCATCCGGAACGCGCTGCATTTCCAGGGCTTAAATCTCAGGATGGAACGCAGTTATTCAAAGCGTTGCAGAGCTATTTTGCGGCCTCTGGTTGATCTTGTTTTGCCGCCCCTCTGTTTTGGTTGTGGAGCCAGGCTGTCGGCATCCCAAAAATATCTGTGTGCCCAGTGTCTGGCTGCAATCCAAAAACAGGATGAGGATATCTGCGACGTGTGTGGCACAAGTTTGAGTGGCGGTCACTGTCCTTTTTGCCTGGATACTGAAGCTTTGTTTTGGCTTGCCCGCGCACCATATATGTATTTGGGGTGTATCCGCAATTTTATACATTCTTTCAAATATGAATCCTATCCCATGATTGGCAAGTGGTTTGCCCATGCCATGGCGGATGTGATTGATAGTGAACCCTCGTTCAAGGATTGTGATGTGATCACTCCTGTTCCTCTTCATTTTGTAAGAAAGCGGGAGCGCGGCTATAACCAATCTGAGATTATCGCCCGAGAATTGAGCAAGTTGGTGGGGATCGATTATGCCGTTTTGTGCAAAAGACACCGCCACACAAAAAGCCAGACCCATCTGAATAAACAAGAGCGCGAACACAACCTGGACAGGGCGTTTTCCCTGTGCAGAGGCAAAGACGTGGCGAATGCGAAAGTGCTATTGATAGATGATGTATTCACCACCGGCACCACGGTGAATAAGATCAGTGAATTGTTTTTGGAAAACGGTGCCAGCAGTGTATCGGTGCTTACGGCAGCGAGGGCGGTATGAATTTTAAAAAGCATGAATATCAAGACCTGCTGGTGCAGATTGATCCTGCCGAAGCTGCGGATATGATCGAGCGCGTGGCAAGGTTTGTGGCAGAGCGTCACTTTGCCGCAGCGGGGATCATGATGATAGAATCCCTGCGTCCCTTGCACAGCATAGGCAGCCAGGCATTGTATTTTATATTGCCTTTTGCCGAGATATTGTTTGATTCCAAAAAGTATCAGCAGTTTGCGCTGATGATGCAAGATGAAGAGAATTTGAAGAAATTGGTGGCACGGATGGATGAGCTGGATGAGGAGATCAACCGCGATCGCCGTGCAGCCGCCAGGCTCAAGCGCAAGAGACGCAAGGCCCGGCGTCGCCAGTTTTTTGCCAAGATTTTGAAGATAAAAGATAAAAAAGCTGAATAAGCGGAGGTATAATGCAATACGATGAGAAACGCCTTACCCGCATCGTGGCCACAGACTGTGGCAGCACAACAACCAAGGCTATCCTGATTGAATGGGTGGATGGCGAATATCGCCAAACCATCCGTGGCGAGGCTCCCACCACAGTGGAGGCTCCACTTAACGACGTGACCAAGGGTGTGATAAATGCCACCCAGGAATTGGAAGAATTGGCACGTTTGAAATATAACAACCCCAATATCAAGTTTATGGAAAACGGTGAATTTGTGATCCCCCGTCAAGGCGATGTGGGCGTGGATGCCTATGTATCCACATCCTCTGCCGGTGGTGGATTGCAGATGATGGTGACCGGTGTGGTGGCTTCCATGACAGGAGAAAGTGCCGAGCGCGCCGCTTTGGGCGCAGGAGCCATCGTGATGGATCTCATCGCCTCCAACGACAAGCGTATGAACCACGAAAAGATTGAGCGCATCCGCCAATTGCGTCCGGATATGATCCTGATGGCAGGTGGCGAAGATGGCGGCACCGTGAAACACGTGGTGGAAATGGCGGAATTGGTGAGCGGTGCAGACCCCAGACCCCGCTTGGGTGCCGGATACAAGCTGCCCGTGATTTATGCCGGAAACAAAGAAGCCCAGGAGAATATCAAGGAAACCCTGAAAGACAAGGTGGAATTGATAATGACAGACAACATCCGTCCCAAGCTGGAAACAGAAAACCTGGGTCCTGCCCGTGACAAGATTCACGATCTATTTATGGAACACGTGATGCAACAGGCTCCCGGCTATGACAAACTGATGAAATGGACCATGGGACCGGATCACAAAAATGTGCCCATTATGCCCACACCCGCAGCAGTGGGCAATATCATGCAAACCATTGCCAAGGATGAGAGCATCGAGGTGATGGGCGTGGATATCGGTGGAGCAACCACAGACGTATTTTCTGTATTTACCGAAGAATTTGTATTCAACCGCACAGTGAGCGCAAACCTGGGCATGAGCTACAGTATCTCCAATGTATTGGCATCCGCCGGTTTGGAAAACATCATGCGCTGGGTTCCCTTTGATATCAACGAAAGCGAACTGCGCAACATGATAAAAAACAAGATGATACGTCCCACCACCATCCCCTCTCTGTTGGAGGAATTGGTGTTGGAACAAGCCATCGCCAAGGAAGCCCTGCGCCTGGCTTTGGAACAGCACAAGCAATTTGCCAGCAGCCTGAAAGGGATGCAGAGGCAGCGCGATATCTCTGAGGCGTTCAGCCAAAGCACATCCGGAGCCACCATCGTGGATATGATGACCCTGGATCTGTTGGTGGGCAGTGGAGGCGTTTTGTCTCACGCTCCCCGCAGAAATCAGACTGCGATGATGCTGATCGACGCCTTCCTGCCAGAGGGAATCACACGCCTGGCAGTGGATAGCATCTTTATGATGCCCCATCTGGGCGTGCTATCCGAGATCAGCACCAAGGCAGCCACCGAAGTGTTTCGCAAAGACTGTATGGTGTATCTGGGCTCTTGCGTGGCGCCGGTTGGCAGAGGCAAGATTGGCAAAAAAGCCCTTCATGCCAAGATCGAACTGCCCGATGGCAAGGTGTTTGAAGAAGAAATCCCCTATGGCGAAGTTCGCCTCATCCCCCTGGGAGTGGGAGAAGTGGCAAAAGCCACGCTCAAAACCTCCGGCGGCTTGATCTTGGATGAAGAAAAGAATAAAGAATTGCACATCGATCTGCATGGCGGAGTGGTGGGCATAGTATTGGATACACGTGGGCGCCGTCCTTTTGGCATTCCCACCGAAAAACAACAAAGAATAGAATATCTCAAAAAATGGATGCGCGAATTTGATGCATATCCAGAGACGATATTGGTATAAAGGGAGGATAAAATGGCACAAGCATACTCAGCAGGACTTACAGTAACAGAAAGCATCTTCCTCAAAAAAGAACGCTTGCTTCCGCTCAAGGGCAGCGTTTTGGTAAAAAAAGGCGATAAGGTGAAGGCGGAAGACGTGGTGGCAGAGACTCTGTTACCCGGCAAAGTGGTACCTTTTAACCTTGCCAACAAGCTGGGGGTTACTCCCGCTCAATTAGCTACCTTTATCAAAGTGGAGCCGGGCCAGCAGATTACCAAGAAGACCGTGTTGGCAGAAAACAAGGGACTCTTTGGATTGGGAATCCTCAAAAACACAGTGCACTCTCCCGTGGATGGCGAGGTGGAAAGCATCTCCGCCGTGACCGGGCAGGTGCTACTGCGAGAGCCCCGCATCCCCGTGCAGGTAAAAGCATTTTTGGATGGCGTGGTTACAGAGGTGATCCCCGAAGAAGGCGTGGTGATTGAGAATAAAAGCGCTTACATCCAAGGTATATTTGGCGTGGGAGACGAGACGGTTGGCGAGCTGAAAATGCTGGCAACCTCTCCACATGAGGATTTGGATATTAACAAGATAGATGAATCCTGCCGTGACAAGGTGATTGTGGCAGGAGCATTTGTGAGATTTGAGGTGATAGATGCAGCCCGCAAACACGGCGTGAAGGCCATCATCACCGGTGGTATCGACGACCAGGATATCAAAAAGCTCTTGGGCTATGATATTGGCGTGGCGATCACCGGTCATGAGAAAATAGGGCTTACCATCGTGTGTACAGAGGGTTTTGGCAAGATCGACATGGCTCAGAAGACCTTTGATCTGCTGAAACGCTTTGATGGCAAAAAGACCAGCATCCACGGCCGCACCCAGATTCGCGCCGGCGTGATCCGCCCTGAAATCGTGATTCCTCTTGATTTTGAAGAGACGGAATTGCAAAGCCAGGAAGAAAGCCTGCCCGTATTGGAGCCCGGCACCCTCATCCGCGTGATCAGGCAGCCTCATTTTGGACAGATTGCCAAGGTGACTGGTTTGCCAGAGCAGCTTACCAAGGTACAATCTGAGACCCTGGTGCGCATTCTGGAAGCAGAATTTGAAGATGGCACCAAGATTAGCCTGCCCAGGGCCAATGTGGAAGTAATTGCCTCCACTACCTAAGGCATAATAAATCGGCAAGCTGTTGGGATGCACAACTTAACAGCTTGCCCTCTTCTATATATTTGGATACTTTGGGGATAGTATCCGAGTGATGTTTTTATCAGCTGATGCCATGTTTGATGGGTTGCTCCCTTCCTCCAATCACACCTGGTCTTAGCTGATAAAAAACAATAACGGAGAATAGATGCGAACATTCGACTCCATCCTTCCATATCTCAAAAAGAGTTATGGCAAGATATTGGGTGGCATAGGAATGCTGATCTTGGTGGATATAGTGCAACTGGCAGCTCCCAAGGTGATGCAATATGCCATAGACGGAATCCAGGAACGCACGGTGAACGAAACAAGCCTGATCTGGATTGGATTATTGATATTCGGCATGGCGATTGCCGTGATGGTGTTGCGTTATTTTTGGCGCACACTCATCATTGGCAATTCCTATGTGATAGAGCGTCATTTGCGGCAGGATTTTTATGATCATCTGTTGCGCTTGAGCCAAAACTTTTTTAACCAGAGCAAAATCGGTGATTTGATGGCGCACGCCACTAACGATCTGAACGCTGTGCGCATGCTGTTTGGCATGGGGCTGATAGCGGCGATGGACATAGTGTTGATGACCATTGCCTCTTTCAGCTTTATGGGCGTGATCAATTGGCGGCTTACCGCTTTGGCTGTGATACCCATGCCCATCCTCTCCATCACCATCGGTATTTTTGGCAAAAAGATGCACAAGACCTTCCGTGAAGTGCAGGGCAGCTTTTCTGATATGTCTGGCAAGATTCAGGAGAGCATCTCCGGCATCCGTGTGGTGAAGGCTTTTGTGCAGGAAGATAGCGAGCTGGAGAAAGTGGATGAAGTATCCATGAACTTTGTGAAAAACAATATCAAGCTGGCCAAGATTGCCGGTTTCTTCCATCCCTTCCAGGGCTTTATTATCAGCATATCTGTGATCATCACGCTCTTTTTTGGCGGACGTGCCGCTATCCGTGGTGAAATCACCATTGGTGAATTTATCGCCTTTTTCCAATACCTGGGCATGCTGGTGTGGCCGATGATAGCCATTGGCTGGATAGTGGATATGTATCAGAGGGGAACTGCATCGCTGAAGAGATTGAACGAAATCTTTGTGGTGCAGCCGGAAATCTCTGATAAAGAGGCGGATGAAAGCATTACCTCTTTGGAAGGCTCCATAGAAATAGGGGGCCTCAGCTTTAGATATGGCGAAAACCTGCCTTGGATATTCAACAATATCACCACCTGCATTGCCAATGGTAAGACAATGGCATTGGTGGGGCCCACGGGCTGTGGCAAAACCACGCTGATCGAGCTTTTGGCACGGGTGTATGATCCGCCTCCCGGCACGGTGTTTATCGATGGCAAACCCCTGCAGAGCATTCCCTTGAATGTATTGCGCAGAGATATGGTGTTGGTGCCTCAGGATATCTTCCTCTTTTCCGAATCCATTGCGGATAACATCCGTTTGGGCAAGCCGGAAAGCAGCAACGAGGATGTGTATAACGCTGCCCGCATCGCTCAGGTGTATGATGAGATTATGGAATTTGAACATAAATTTGAGACGGTGGTGGGAGAGCGTGGGCTCACCCTCTCCGGCGGACAGAAACAGCGTGTGGCAATAGCCCGGGCACTGCTTACTGATCCGCAGATCTTGATCTTGGATGATGCGCTTTCTGCAGTGGATACCAAGACGGAACGCTTTATCCTGGAGGAGCTGATCAAGGTTCGCGAAGGAAAGACCACGATTATTATTGCCCACCGTATTTCCTCCATCCAGCATGCTGATCAAATCATAGTATTGGGCGATGGAGATATCCGCGAAAGTGGCAATCATCAAAGCCTGTTGGAGCTCAACGGACTGTATCGCGACTTGTTTGAAAAGCAACGCATTCGCGCCAGATTGGAAGGGGAGGAGATATGATGTTCGGCGGTGGTGGCAGAGGCCACGGGATTTTCCAAGATGACGACGTAAAGGGGAAAATCTATGACAGACGCCTATATGGCAAGCTGCTTATCTATCTGACGCCCTATCTGAAATGGGTAATCATCTCCTTTCTGATATTGATGACGGTGGCGGTGGCGGAGGTGATCCTGCCTCTGATCCAGCGTTCAGCCATCGATGATCATATTGTATCAGACAAATCAATTGCCATTTTTGACACTTCTGCAGAGCTGGATGGCTTTTGTGATAAATATAGCAACCTCAAGCTGGTGCAGTATAAAAATGGTGATAATGGCATCCTGATCTTGAGTGCCAAAGATAGAAACCGCATCAATAAGAGTGATTTGGAAGAGCTGAAGGAACACGGGCTGTTGAGCGCAAAGACAGTTTACCTGATTGAAGACAAACCTGAGCACAGGGACAAGCTAAGTAACTATATGCCTGAAATAGAGCAGCCCAATGCCAGAAAAGGTGGCATTGATGGATGGTTTGCCATAGGGCAAGGCAAGCTGGCGGCGCCGCGTGATTTGGTGGACAAAATGCCGGGCAAAGACCGCTTGGCTGTGCGCACCGAAGCAGCCAGACAGCTAATGTGGCTGGCATTGATCTTTTTTGGCATCATTCTGTTCAGATTTGTGGGCGGATATGCGCAAAGCGTGATCACTGCCTATTATTCTCAGATGGCGATGAACGATCTGAGGCATGATGTATTTGCCCACCTGCAAAAGATGCCGGTCAAGTTTTTTGATGTGAATCCCGTGGGCAGGCTGGTGACGCGGGTTACGAACGATATCCGCGCCATAGACGAGATGTTGGCATCAGGTGTGATCAATATCATCCAGGATGCTTTCATGATCGTGACCATCGTGGTACTGATGTTGGTCTTGGATTGGAAGCTGGCATTGGTCAGCTTTACCATCCTGCCGTTCTTGATCTTTATGATCTCCGAATTCAGGCGCCGTACGCGTGTGATATATAGGGAAGTGAGAAAGCATCTGGCAGCCTTGAATGCCACTTTGGCAGAGCATATCAGCGGCCAAAAGATAATCCAGCTCTTCAACCAATACAGGGTGAAGCGTCAGGAATTTGCCGATATCAACCAGGATTATTTTAAGGCATCATTCAAACAACTGCGGCTGTTTGCCTTTTTCCGTCCCATCATCCACGTATCTTCACAGATTGCCGTGGCGCTCATCATCTGGTATGGTGGCGGGCAGATTCTGCGCAACGTGATCACCATCGGTCTTTTGATGGCATTCACCC
>JAAYQD010000073.1 GCA_012519465.1 Candidatus Cloacimonadota bacterium | reverse complement strand
CGCACTGATCCTTCCCTGTTAACCACCTTTGTCTCTCCTTTGACCAGGCAAGGGTGAGACAAGGGTGGTACAAGGGTGGCTAATGAGCTATTATCCGGGTTAAAAACTGTAGCCCAACGTCAAAGACGGACCCTTTACGCTTGTTGTGACAGATTCGAATGTATACCGGGGCAAAAATAGATTTGGAATCCGAGAAACCTGCCAGCTGGCATCCATATTCAAACGCTTTGTGAGGTGGAAACGCAGCCCCAGCTCCGCACTCACCTTGGGCATCACAAAAGGCAGCATAACGAAAAAGTAACCACCAACGGCACCAGCAATACCCGCCATCGCACCCCCTCCTGCGGCAACCCAGGGCTCAATGAATGCATAGCGATAACCTATGCGGGGCTGGATGGTGCCATCAACATAGAGATAAAAGCTGTTTGTATCACTATCGGAGCCCGTTGATCCCGTAAATCTCCAGCCCAAGTTGCAGCCGCTTGGGTATTGCCAAGTGGATTCATAGGCAAGCATGGGTCTGTAATAGGTATCTTTTTTAACGAAAACAGCCTGTGCGCCCACTGACAAATATCTGTGATGATCATTTTGTTTGATGGTGGCTACAGGCAGAATATCCTTTAGCTCATGAGTGTTCATGATGCTGTATGCCCAATAGATCTTTAGCTGTTCCTGATCTTTATCAATGCCATAGTTTGTAGAAAAGGGTATCAGATCGTGGCTGTAAAGGAAGTTGAGGGAGTGCTTGCCTTTGAGGTTAAACTTGATACCGGCACCTGCTGCGGGGATGATGGCAGCGGCTTTGTGGGGTTCATACTGCGGGCTCAGCGTTGGAGACAGATTGTATTTTGCATTGGTAAGGATGGAGAGGTTCGCCCCTACGCCCAATTCCATGCCGGCAATCCTGCTCTGTAGCATGAGGGGCAGATCCACATAGCTGGCGCTGCATTTGTAGCTCTTTTGCCAATAGCCCCGCTCTCGGAGGGAAAACTTTCGTCTATTGAGGGAAACACCCGTGTGCAGCTGGATGCTGGGATGGATGCTTATATCCATATCAATGGCGGGCAGCCACATCAAGCGGGGGGCCTCATAATCATCAAATTCCACCAACATCTGATGGTCGGGATATAGTCTGTTTACCTGGAAACCTGCGCCCAAGGCAAGGTTTACCTTCTTGGATCCTTGATTGAGGTTTAGATCTTCTATCAGGTCACTGCGCGGGTCCATCCCCATAAAGCGATGGGAGAGCTCTGCCACCACACGCTTATGATACACCTTGTAATCCCAGGCATCGCTGAAGGGGCCGAGGTCCTGATGATACTCCAGGCTGAGGCCGTTGGCTCCCTTCTTATCCAGCGGCATCCGCATGGAGAGATTGAAAGAGGGCATCAGGAATGGCAATTCTGTTCCTGCGAAGAAGTCAGTGTCATAGAATTCCTCTATCCCGACATCGGTGAATTTGAAGCCCAGCCCCAGCCCTGCGCCCACCTCCAAGCCTCTGAGGTATCCGCGCACGCTGAGGGGCAAATCCAGGTAATACTCTATCAGCTGCACCACATCAGTATCCATTCTATTCCAGAGGGTAAAGTTGCGGCTATGAGGATACAGCCGGGCGTTCAGCTTTAAATATTGTGAGATGGGGATGCTTGCTTCCAGGGAGACGGTGGGAAAATCCCGAAAATGCTTGATTTTATGGGCAAAATCCGGCATCTCTCCACTGGTGCGGTAAGTGGAGTGTACCAGCCCGATTCCCAACCCCCAATCCACCTCTGCTGCCACCAGCGGGTAAAAAAATACCGCAAACAGTATCAGTAGCACAAACCGCGAGGTTCGTGTCCAACCGCTGTTTACGGTATTGTGGACGGGAGTGTCCATTATTTCACTGAGATTACTTCTTTAACTTCAGGGATTTCTTCTTTTACAATTCTTTCAATGCCCGCTTTGAGGGTGAGGGTGGCCATCGGGCAGCCTTTGCAGGCGCCGGTGAGGCGTACTTCCACCACGTTATCCTCGCGGATATTGACCAGCTCCACGTCTCCACCATCGGATTGGATGGCGGGGCGGATCTTGTCCAGTACGGTTTCCAGATGTTCTCTGTCTATCATGATACTTACCTCTTGGTATTTATTCTTATATAATAGGGCAGGGAGATAGTACCTCGCCCTGCCCCTAAACTAATCTAATAGATTAATAGCTTACTGTGAGCACGTTGCCGCTGGGATAGATCAAATCCATCGTGTCGCCATTCATGGTGGCGATCTTGGTGGAAGCTCCATCCTGCATCAGATACCAGCTATTGCTATCGGCATCAAAGCGCAGATCTACCAAGGCACCAAGGTTCTCGCCTTCAATGCCCGTAATGCTGATGGCATCATTGGTCATCTTCAGCTCATACTTGGTTCCGTCCAGCTCTGTGTATTGGATGCTTTCCTCTCCGTCTGCCATGGCAACGGGGTTGCTGCCTGTCCAAAACTCAATGGTATTCAGGATAATCGCGTCCACACCAACTGCAAAAGTATAGACTGGAAGCATATTAAGCACCCAGAATGCGATATTGTTGATAAACTTATTGCCGGTGACACTACCGTTCCACTCGTAAACCATTCTGGTGAGGGCAAAATTGCCATAACAGCTAAACATACTCACCAAAAGGAAGGCGGAAAGGACCACCATCAATACTGGTTTCATGAACTTTTTCATTAGTTCCTCCACATATTTTAGTCTTCAGACAATCTATTCTGAGATTGCTTTGTAGTCAAGTAATAAAATGCAGGAATAATGATTAACGTCAAAAATGACGACACCAAAAGCCCGCCAATGGATACCACGCCCATGGATTGGCGGAATTCCCGCAGGCTGCTGCCAATACCCAAAGCCATTGGCAACATGCCGATTACGATGGCGAGGGTGGACATGATGATGGGTTTTAGCTTCAGCTCTCCCGCTTCCAAGAGGGCATCGTGTGCACTGAGGCCTTCCTTGCGCCGCATATTGGCATAATCCAGAATGAGGATGGCATTGTTGACCACGATTCCCACTAACATAATGGTAGCCATCATGGAGAAGATATTCAGCGCCTGCCCCGTGAATAGCAGTGAGAGGATCACGCCAATCAAAGCCAGGGGCACCGTTGCCATGATGAGCAGCGGCTGGGCAAAGCTTTCCAGGATGGCAGCCAACAGCATGTATGTGAGCAGCACTGCCAACACAAACGTTCTCACCATATCATTTAGTGTATCCGTCATCATCTGGGCATCGCCACCCCATACTATCTTGTAGCCTTGGGGAAGGTTGG
>JAAYQD010000072.1 GCA_012519465.1 Candidatus Cloacimonadota bacterium | reverse complement strand
GGAAACGATAACTACCCCGATATCTACGTAGGCAGATTCTCCGCCCAAAACGTTGGGGAAATGGATACCCAAGTCCAAAAAGTAGTGGGCTATGAAAGAGACGCAGCCGTGGGCGAAACCTGGATGCAAAAAGGCATGGGCATCGCTTCCAACGAAGGAGGCGGTGGACAGGGTGACAACGGTGAAAGCGACCAACAACACATCGAAATCATCCGTGGCAAGCTGCTCAACTATGGCTATCTCTCTGTGGACCAGATGTATCAGACCCAGGGCGCCACTGCCGCTCAAGTGAGTTCAAACCTCAATGCCGGCAGAGGCTTTATCAACTATGTGGGGCACGGCTCGGATACCTCCTGGGTAACCACCGGCTTCAACAACAACCACGTGAATGCACTCACCAATGACAACATGCTGCCCTTCATCGTCTCCGTTGCCTGTGTAAACGGAAACTTTGTAAGCCAAACCTGCTTTGCCGAAGCCTGGCTGCGTGCCAAAAACAACACCACCGGCGCACCCACCGGAGCAGTGGCGATGTATGCCAGCACCGTAAACCAGAGCTGGGCTCCCCCCATGCGTGGTCAGGACGAAGTGACAGACCTCCTGGTGGTGGAAGCAAAGAGAACCATCGGTGGTCTCTTCTTCAATGGCTCCTCCAAAATGACCGAAGTATATGGAAACAACGGCGCCAGCGAATACAAAAACTGGCATATCTTTGGCGACGCCTCCATGATGGCAAGAACCAAAGAACCCATGGCTCTTACCGTGGAACATACCCCCGTTCTTTTCATGGGCATGGATACCTTCATCGTGGATACCGCACCCGATGCCAGAGTGACCCTTTATGCTGATGGAGTGGTATATGCCCACGCCATCTCCAATGCTGCCGGAACCGCTACCCTCATCCTCAGCGATCCCCCCATGGAACCCATGGATCTCACCCTCACCGTCACTGCTTTCAACTATCAGACCCATATCTCCACCGTGCAGCTTTTGCCTGCCAGCGGACCTTATATCATCGTGACCGGCATGAGCGTCAACGATGTGGAAGACAACCACGTAATGTATGGCGAGACCATCAACCTTGGTTTTGAATTTAACAACCTGGGCAGCGAAAATGCTGAAGGAATCAACGTTGCCATCAGCAGTGCCAGCCCCTACATCAGCATCCTCAATGCTGAGGAAGATATTGCTGATATCCCTGCCGACGCCTATGGAAACACCGTCAACGGCTTTAATATCCGCATATCAAACAGCGCCCCGGACCAGCACGTTGCCACCATCAATATCCTCATCACCCTCACTAATGGCGAAGAGTATAGCTACAACCGCAACCTCATCATCGATGCCCCCAAACTCACCTGGGGAATCCTGGAAATCGATGATGTCTTTGGCAACAACAACGGCCGCATCGATCCCGGCGAATCCATCACCCTTTCCTTCCCCATTACAAACGCTGGTCATGCCACCTCGGATGATATCATCACCACCCTCGTCATCAATGATGGCAGACACGTGGCGGATGCCCTCAATGTGGAATTTGTCGCTCTCTTGCCCGATGGCACCGCCAATATGGAATACATGGTCACCTTCAGCTCCCAGATCGTTCCCGGCTCTACCATCCACATGACGGCAATGCTCTTTAGCGGAGAATATACCGAGATGAAGACCTATTCTGTGAAAGTGGGCGAAGTGGTGGAAGACTTTGAATCCGGATTTGGCAACCTGCCCTGGACCTTTGCCGGTGGCAACTGGACTATCGTGGATGATAGCTACAACGCTTCCATGGCGGCAAGATCAGCTGCCATCAACAACAACCAAACTACCTCCATGACTCTCTATATCAATTGCCCGGATGACGGAACCATCTCTTTCTGGAAAAAAGTATCCAGCGAACAGAATTACGACTTCCTCAAATTCTATATCAATGGCACCCTCAAAGACCAATGGTCTGGCACCCAGGACGTCTGGCAACAGGTGACCTATACCACCCAAGCTGGCAACAACAGCTTCAAATGGGAATACAGCAAAGACTACACCACCTCCCAGGGACAGGATTGCGCTTGGATAGATGATATTATCCTGCCCATCAGAGGCGAAATCCCCGGCACTCCCGTGGTCGTGATGGAAACTGAAGACATCGATTTTGGCAGCATCCTGCTTGGCGATACCGCCCAGGTGCCTGTCACCATCAATAACGACGGTGATGCTGTACTCATCGGAACCATGCATACCACTGCCCCCTTCCATATCATTGATGGTGGCGGAAATGAGGTGGAAAGCGTGAATCTCATCATCCAGCCCGGAAGCTTCGTGCAGTTTGACGTAAGATATACCCCCACCCAAGCCGGAAGCTCCACAGGAGATTTGCTTGTAAATACAGACGATCCTGAAAATTCCATCATCATCCTCAGCCTCTCCGGAACTGCCCAGCCTGTCTCCAACGATGATAGCGTGATCACAGTGATTACAGAGCTGCAAGGCAACTTCCCCAATCCCTTCAACCCCACCACATCCATCAATTATAGCCTCAAAGAAGCAGGCCCTGTAAGAATAGAAATCTACAACCTCAAGGGCCAATTGGTGAAAACCTTGGTAAATGAAATCAAAAACGCTGGCAACCATAACGTTATCTGGAATGGACAAGACGCCCAGGGACGATCAGTCTCCAGTGGCATCTACCTCTACAGAATGGAAGCCGGAAACTACCGTCATAGCCAGAAAATGATTATGATGAAATAAACCATATATCTGACGATATGTAAAAAAGCCCCAGCGTGAAGCTGGGGCTTTTTTTTAGGGGACAGGGGACAGTGGACAGGGAACAGGGGCTTCGCTAAAGCTGAGTCTATTTTGAGTTAGTGGTTCAATAAACACTGCCGCTTTATTCATCGTTCCTTATTCATTTTTCATCACGAGCGAAAGCGAACACATTAAAGAGTCTCGGCAGAGACGATATTTCAGGTCAACTCACACGATAAGAATGAGTTATGAGTCTCAGAGAGACGGCATTTCGCTTGCATTTTGACACTGCTTCCCTGTTAACCACCCTTGTCTCTCCTTTGTCTCGACAAGGGTGAGACAAGGGTGGTACAAGGGTGGCTAATGGGCAAGAAGCGGTAAGTCCTTGACCCGTCCTTAAATTGGTTGACACATAGTTCACCTTATTAGGAGTAGAATTATGAAACAAAAGAAACCACGACTGATTTATAGTGAAGCATTTAAACGTTCGGTAGTGAGCGACATTG
>JAAYQD010000071.1 GCA_012519465.1 Candidatus Cloacimonadota bacterium | reverse complement strand
TATGCAGGCGCAGAACGCGGGCGCCCGTCATCAAGCCGGAAATATTATTTGCCGTTTTATACGCCAGGTCCTCAGCCGCCCACGGGTCCAGATAGCCACGGATGGGCTGGTGGGCAGAAGTCCGCCCTTTATCTGCCACTATCCAATCTTCAATGTCCGCCTTCAGCTTGTGCTCATCCTGCTTTGCCATCACCTCTTCGCTTTGATAGACGGCAATCTCCACCTCATACATGCCGGGGGTATTGCCCTGGGGCAGCAGGGAAAAGAGATCATGGGAATATAAATAAATATCCACCTGGGTGCGGAGATTGGCAGGCTGAACGCTGATGAGGGTATAGGTGGAATCCTGCAGCACGGCAACGCGCAATAACACAGTGGGAGGAACCTCTCCAAAGTCTTGATCCGCAGGCAGATCCAAGATCGGGGCATCCTCCAAAAACACCGGTTGGGCTGCCAGAGCAAAAGAGCAGGCAAGAAAGGCGATTATCAAAGCCAGTCGTGATCGCAATACCATTGGTAGGTCTCCTTGATTTGCTCTTCAAAATCTTCTTGGGGCGCCCAGCCCAAGAGACGGCGCGCTTTCGAGATATCACAATTCCAGTGGGCTGCGCTCAGCTCCAGATACTTTTGCCAGGTGAGCACAGAGGGTTTACGCGTCACCTGGGACCACAGCTCTCCCCCTGCAAATGCAGTAGTTGCCAATGCTTTGGGTATCCTGAGGCGGATGCCCCTCTTCCCCACAGCCTTGGAAATGGCATTGGTAATGCGGGCTTGGGTATATTCCCCACCGTCTGAAGCAAAGAAAAGCTGATTGCGGGCCTTTGGATTCTCTATACAGAGCCTTACAAATTCCGTAAGCTGTGCCGCACTGATCATATTCAGGATTTGCTTATCATTTGCCATGCTGAGAGATAGCCCCTTCTTTGCCATCTGGAAAAGGCTGAGGAAATCCCTGTCTCCAGCGCCATAAACCGGAACGGGACGGATGATGCTCCAATCCTTCTCACAGCGCTGTTTTATCACCCTTTCCGCCCACAGTTTGCTCTTGCCATACCAATTTACGGGGGCGGATGCCACCTCCTCATCGATTGGTTTTCCATCCGGAGATGGACGTGATGCCGCCTGGGAACTGATATAGATAAAGTGTTGGATATCAGAGAGATTGACAGCCTCCAACACCCGCGCGGTGATGCCCACATTCGCCTGCATCATCTCCTGGGAGGTGCTGGTGCGCGTCTTGCCGGCATTATGGATCAATACATCACAGCCGGACAAGCAAGAGAGAATGGATGAGACGTCAGTATAATCCACTGTTTGGATGAGTTGATCGGGTGACAGCAGGGAAGGATCAGCATTGGGGCGCAACAAGGCAAGGGTTTGCCAATTTGGGGATTGTAATCCGCTCACAAACTTACTGCCCAAAAAGCCATTCGCTCCGGTGACGGCTATTTTCATCTTCCTTCCAAATGTATAAAGTGGTGGGCGCTAAGGGACTTGAACCCCTGACATCTTGCGTGTAAAG
>JAAYQD010000070.1 GCA_012519465.1 Candidatus Cloacimonadota bacterium | reverse complement strand
TGATCTGATCTCGCCTCACACCAAAGAAGTGGTGGCTACCCAAAACGCACGCGAGGTCTTTAACCTCATTGTGGAAATGGCACACAAAAACGGTGAGCCCGGCATAGTTTTCCTGGATCGCATCAATAGAGACAACCCCACCCCCGCTTTGGGAGATATCGAATCCACCAACCCCTGTGGAGAACAGCCGCTTCTGCCAAACGAAGCCTGCAACCTCGGCTCCATCAATCTTGCCAGCTTTGTAAAAGACAATGCTGTTGATTGGGACGATCTCAAAAGAGTAATTAGGCTCAGCGTAGACTTTTTGGATGATGTGATAGACGTCTCCAGCTTTCCCCTGCCCCAGATTGATGAAATGGTAAAAGCCAACCGCAAGATCGGCTTGGGACTCATGGGATTCAGCGATATGCTCTACCAGCTTGGCATCCCCTACGCCTCTGAAGACGGAATCCAGCTGGCATCCCGCCTCATGGAATTTATCGATTATTATGCCAAAGAACGCTCCATGGAGCTTGCCATCCAGAAAGGTCCTTTCCCCGGTTTTGCCCAGAGCACATACGCTTCTGGAATATCGAACCGACAGCAGATTGATCTGGATTGGAATGCACTTTCTGAAAAGATAAAAGAAAATGGCATCCGCAATGCCACCATCAGCACCATTGCCCCCACGGGCACCATCAGCATGATTGTGGATACCTCCAGTGGGATAGAGCCCCAATTCTCTTTGGTTTACACCAAAAACGTGATGGATGGCGAAAAGCTGTATTATATCAATAAATACTTTGAACAGGCTTTGTTGGATGCTGGCATCTTCAGTCCGGAGCTGCTGGAACAAGTAGCCCAAACCGGCTCCATTGCCCATCTTGAGGATATCCCCCAATCCATCAGAGATTTATACCAAACTGCCCACGATATCAGCCCCGAGTGGCATATCCGCATGCAGGCTGCTTTTCAGGCATACACGGATAATGCCGTCAGCAAAACCATCAATTTCCCCAATACTGCCTCCCAAGAAGATATCCAAAGCGCCTATGAACTTGCCTATCAGCTTGGCTGCAAAGGCGTCACCGTTTATCGCGACGGCAGCAGGGAAAACCAGGTGCTCAGCACCCAGGCCAGCACTCAACCCAAACGCAAACTTGCCCCCAGAACGCGACCCGAAGTAACCCGTGGCATCACGCAACGCCTGGAAACCGGCTGTGGCCACATGTATGTTACCATCAATACTGATGATCAGGGAGCCTGTGAGGTCTTTGTACAAATGGGCAAGGTGGGCGGCTGTGCTTCTGCCCAGTTGGAAGCCATTGCCCGGCTTTCCTCTTTGGCTCTGCGTTCCAGCATCCAATTGGAAGCCCTCATTCGCCAATTGCGCGGCATCCGCTGCCAATCTCCCATGTGGCACAAAGGGCAGATGATTACCTCCTGTGGAGACGCTGTGGGACGCGCTTTGGAAAGCTTCCTCACCTTACACAAAAATGGCGAAATCAATACCGTCAATTTTAAGGTGGATTCAAACCCCGCACCAAACCCAAAACCAACCACTGGCCACGCCTTATGCCCGGATTGTGGAAGCACGGTGGAACACAGTGAGGGCTGTCTAAAGTGCCCCGCCTGTGGATGGTCTAAATGTTAATATTTTGGTACTAAAAAAGGAGATGCACGATGCGCTGTAAACATTGTAATGCCCGCTTGGCACCACTTGATATCTGGTGTGTCAATTGTCGCAGACGCACCCAACTGGTCACAAACGAGCTGGCTGCCACCAAAAGCCTTGCCAAAACCTGGCAAACCTTGAAACAGAATTTGGGGATAAATGTACCCTTGGCGGCTGTAGCTGCTCTTGCCGGAATTATACCGATAGCGGTAATCATCTGGATACTAAATAGCATCCTTGTTATCCCCCAAAACACTGTAGGTTCATTGTTACTCTCTCTTTTTACCAAAGCCATCGCCATCAGCATCTTTATGCCCTTTACGCTGTTGGGCTTTCATGCTGTTAGCTTGGAAGAGGGATACAGCGCGGGGCGCTCCCGCCTCATGGATGCTTTCAAGGCATACCCTCGCTATCTGCTTTTCAGCTTGTTAAACAGCCTTTATTTTGTGATCATCTACCTTATCTGTTTTGGCTTCCCCGGTTTTGGCAGCGATCCCATCCTCAGGCTGGTATGGATAGTATTGGTGAATTACTGGGTGGCAGTTGTTTTGCCCTTGCCCATTGTGATGGAAAGGCGCCAGCTGGGCTTCTTCCCAGCTTTACGCCTGGTTTACCGCCATTTCCAGCCCGTACGCTGGAACCTCTTTTTATTGGCAGTGATTCTGGCAATCTTGAATAGCTTTGCCGCTCTCCTCCTCATCTTCCCCCTCGTCTTCACCCTGCCTCTCACCTGGTATGCCATCAGGGATTACACTGATCTCTTGCTGGAATACGAGCTTGATTTGCAATAGGAAAAGTGCATGAGCAAAAAAGAAATCATCTCACTGATCATCCTGATAGCTGTGGTTTCCTACGGAGCTTGGCAATTTTTCCACAGCTCTTTTACCAAAACCAAATCCCAGCATCTGATGGATACCGTGGTCAATATCACTGCCACTTCAAAGAGCAAGAATATCGGAGCCACCATCGATTCCGTGTTTGCCTATATCCATAAGATGGAACAGAAACTGGATGAATACTCCCCGGAATCCCTCCTTTGGCAGATCAATCACTCCTCGGAAGTCACCTTCCCCATGGATGCAGACCTCTACCAATTGATGGTAATTGCTGATAGCCTTTACAAAATAACTGATGGCCATTTTGATCCCACCATCAAACCCGTTTTTGATCTGTGGGGTTTTGGCAACGCAGATATCTCAGTTCTGGAGCCTGAGCAAAGAAGCGTGCCAGATACAGCTGAACTGGCTAATGCCTTGGAGCTTGTGGGCTGGAATAAAATCAGGTTTGACCAAAATAAACTGCATAAACCTGCCGCTATGAAGCTAACCTTTGGCGCCATTGCCAAGGGCTATATCCTGGATAAAGCACGTGAGTACATGCAATCCCTGGATGTCATCAGTGGCAATATAGATTGCCGCAGCAGCATGACCTTCTTTGGCGGCAAATTGTTCCAACAGGTGTATATCCAGCATCCCATGCTCAAGCAGGATGATTTTATCGCCTCCTTCAAAATCAAGGATGGCTCCATCGGCACCTCCGGAAACTATCAGCAATACTTTGAAATAGATAACGTACGCTATCACCATATCATCGATCCCTTCACCGGCTATCCCACTCCCGATGTATATTCCAGCACGGTGATACACCCCTCGGCAGCTTGGGCGGATGGGCTTTCCACTGCCCTCTTTCTCTTGGCGCCAGAGCGTGCCATAGAGATTGCCAAAACAATCCCCAATTGTGAGGCAGTGATATATTGCCAACAAGAAGATCAGACCATTTCCTTCAAAACAATGGGCATGAAGGATCTGGCTTTCAGCGAGAAACTATGACAATCCCCGATATTCAATCCCAAACAGACGAACGCAAAATAAATATTGATAAAGTGGGGGTAAAATCCCTGCGTTATCCCATCTTGGTGGAAGACCGGCAAAACCAAGTTCAACACACCGTGGCAAATCTAAACCTCTATGTGGATCTGCCCCACCACAGGCGTGGCACACATATGTCACGCTTTGTGCAGGTATTAAACAACTACCATCAGGATATGATTATAGACCAATT
>JAAYQD010000069.1 GCA_012519465.1 Candidatus Cloacimonadota bacterium | reverse complement strand
TCACCCTTGTCGAGACAAGGGTGGTACAAGGGTGGTTAACAGGCAAGCAGTGCACCAAATTCGTGCAATTATTACAATTCGAGGTTCCTAAAAATCCGGTTAAAACCGATGTATCTCATGGCTTTAGCTGGGCGTTTCAACGACCCATGTATCCCCTGGCTTCAGAGGCTGTGAAAAAACTCCTAATTTTAACCAGATACTTCTTGACAAAATATGGGCTATTGCTATTGTGACATCATAATTTTGTAAACAGGATTTTTGATATGCACATTCAAACAGACAGTCGGTTTCAGATGATTCAATGTTGTCTTGATGACATAATTGCCCATGACAATCCAGTCAGGGCTTTGGATAAGGCCATTGATCTTATATTCGAGCGTGGAGAAATTCAGATCAAAACAGGTCAAAGTTCCACTGGAAGACCTGCTTTTCACGCCAAAGATTTGGCTAAGCTTGTGATTTATGGTTACATCAATGGCGTCACTTCTTGTCGCAAACTCGCCGATGAGGCTGTTATCAACAAAGAGCTCGCCTGGTTGATCCGCGATCTACATCCCGGTTATAAGACCATTGCTAATTTTCGTAAAGACAACTTTACTCTTATCGCCACAGTATTTATGCAGATGCATGGTATCCTTGAAGAAATGGGGTTGATTACAAACCAAACTTGGGTGATTGATGGCAACAAAACAAAGGCCAATGCCAAACGAGACATGGAGTCTGCAAAGAACCTGCAAAAGCAGATCGAGAGCCTTAGCACCAGCTTGGAAGAGAGCTTTAAAGAATTGGAGTCTGTTGAACGCGAGAAAGATGATTCTGATGATGATACAGGTAGCGGCAATACTGGCTCCCCGACAAGTAATGGATCATCACGCAATAAAGAGGATATCCAACAAGAGATATCCGAGAAACAGGAGCTCTTGAACAGCAAGCAAAAGCTGTTAGACCGTGCAAATGAGCTTGGAAAGTCGTATATTTCAGCAACCGATGAAGATGCAAATCTGCTTCCTACCCGTCGTGGTAAATGCGCAGCTTACAACGTTCAGTATGTTGCTGATGCCGATAATCACTTCATAGTAGGGGCAATTGTTACGGATGATCACAACGATAAAGGGTCATTGTATAAGTCCATCAAACACGTGACGGAGACCACGGGTAGTAAACCACAACAGATTTTGGCGGATGCGGGATATACAAATTACCAGGATATTAAGCGACTGATTGAAGAGGTAACCGATGAGGTATATGTGTGCACTCAGAGGTCTGTTCAGGATGCTTACAGGGATGATATTAAGTTTGATAGAGCGGCCGGGACTTTGTATTGCCCAGGAAACAGAGCTATGCGCAAAAAAACCAAAAGCATTTCCAAAGGTACTCACTACGATATCTATGTTATAGACGGCTGTAAAACTTGTAAGTTCTGTTCATCCTGCGCCGAGGATAAAGACAGAAAAATGATCCGAATATCCGAGAATTTCGAGTTTATCGGAGAATACAATGCAAAAATCAAACAGCCCGAGATTACAGCCCTTCTTTCCAAACGAAAGACGATTATAGAGCACATATTTGGCACAATCGCTCAAATGATGCACTTCAATGGGTTCAAGCTACGCGGTAAACAGAAAGTAGGTATCGAAACCTACCTGTATGCCATTGCATATAACTTCAAGCGCCTGTTTAGTATACTTAGGTCAGGTTCACCCAATCCCTTGCTGACAAGAATGCTAAAATTAGTCTTCAATCGTTTATTTTTGTCTATTACTGCCTTTTTTAGGCGTTATTTTTGGCGTTTTAGCCCAATTTACGGATCAGTATAGCAAAAAATTGGCTCTCATCACCAAGATAGAATTAATGCACTGCTTAGTTGAAAATAGGCGATGCCGCTTTATTCACAGCCTCTAAAAGCCAGGGGGTACGAGAGGCGGCTGGCTCACCGGTATTTAAAATCAAAGAATTACTCTTTTTTATATAACGTAAGCCTCTCAACAATAATCTATATTT
>JAAYQD010000068.1 GCA_012519465.1 Candidatus Cloacimonadota bacterium | reverse complement strand
CCCGCCAATACGATATAATCAACATCAAGTTTCGAAATATACTTAAATTGATGTTCATGTGGGAAATGTCTTTTACCTACTGAATTTGTGTAGGTTTGCAGATCGGAAACAACTGTAATATTTTCCTCGCCAAGTAATCTTTTTAAAACATGCTCAACTCCAAGGCTAAAAAAACTGTTACCAATATTAGTGCACCAAAACCCCGAACAATATGCTATTTTCATATAATCTCGTATAATCCAGTTAACGGATTATACACTCCTTTCTTTATGTAATTCATGTATCTAACACTGTGGATTTCTTCATGTTAACGGCAGCCGGTCTTCTCGAAGGAGACTCCAGCCATGGTATTTGTTTTTCCTTGGTGATTAGCCGGTTGATACTTGCCGTTTCGATACGAGAGTTCATCGTAAGCATCGTGTATACTCATAAAAGTGTTAGAAATAACCCTATGAGAGGTCCCTATGATTACCGTCGGTATCGACATCACCAAATACAAGCACACCTACTGTATTGCCGATGATCTCGCCCCTATCTATGAGTTTGAGTTTGATAACCCACGTCAAGGTTTTTATCGGTTCTACAAAGCTCTACTTCCTCATTTGTCCTCTCACAAATGAGAATAGGATTTGAAGCTACTTATCACAACAGAGAAAATTTCAAACATTTCCTCGTGACACCGAACCTGTCATTCTCGGAAATTAACCCAGCCTTTCTCAAACACTACATCCAATTTGATTCCAATCTCATCAGCAAGAGAGACAGAGTCTATGCTCGTGCAATTCGTGCAATTAGCCTTTATCTCAGCGAAAAAACCTTCAAACTCTATTGTTCTTAAGCATACACTCTCGTCATCTCAAACAGCTCAAAAGTGAACAAGAGCGGCTGGTGAAGCGCCGATCCCACGAAAGATGGATCTGAGGAATATCCTAGACAAAGGCTGTGATCTCCATTTTCCTCATATAACGTCTAACATGCCTACTACCAATCTTTCTCTAAACCCAAGCTTAATGTAGCACACGCAGAATCCTTTACACGCAATAAGAAGGCTCTTTGAAGTGGATTTCTTGATGGCGATCTCATCCTATAGGAAGGGTGATAGGCGTGGATCTGTAGTAAGCACAGGAGCGCGAAAAATCTAATAGTTCGCATTGATGCTTGATGGCGATTTTTGATGATACCAGTCAATTAAGACTTACCTTTTCCTCGTTTCTAAGATTTGATTTTCTTTTTTTGAGCACTCTGTATGGGTACTCTCTTTGCGAAGCATCTCTAAAACAATACTTACTTTTGCTCTTCGTTTTCTATTCATAATTTTATCATAACTTGTTTATGAGAAAATATGTCTAACTACCCGCAAGAATTATATCCACTTGCGTTCTCTTTTGATTACTTTGAAATGATTGAAAAAGAAGTGTTCTTTTTAAACCTACCTAGTTGTTCTACTAGCTCTTGGCATTTTTCTGTAAGAGATTAAGCCCCTTAGCTTACACAAATAACATTATGGTAAGCCAAGGGTAAATCTTTTTTTACCAAAGTTTTCTAATGAGTTCTATTATTTGGATAGTTGCGATCAATACTATATTCCTCATGTAACAAGCTTGTCTGCTTTTTCTATTTTATGCCCTACTCTATCTGTATTTTTTATCGCCGTCGTTGCACCGACCTCTATCCCTTCTGTACTCTCTGGCATAAAGAGGATCTTGATGGTTGCAAGGATGATTCTTAAATCTTCTGAAAAGCTAGCAGAAGCTATATACTGTAAATCCATGATTAGTTTATCGTAAGGGGTTGTGTTGTACTTACCAAAGACCTGGGCTAAACCTGTAAGACCAGCTTTTGTATGGAGTCTAAGATCAAATTCAGGTATTTCTTTTGCATATTCGGATGCAATCTCAGGTCTCTCTGGTCTCGGTCCAACAATGGTCATATCTCCACGGAGAATGTTAATGAGTTGAGGTAGTTCATCAATTCTATACTTTCTAATGAATCTTCCGACTTTTGTTATCCTCTCATCATTTTCTCCAGTAGAGAGACGAGCAACACCATCCTTTTCTGCATCCATACGCATACTTCGGAACTTCAGAACATCAAATACTTTTCCGTTCTTCGTG
>JAAYQD010000067.1 GCA_012519465.1 Candidatus Cloacimonadota bacterium | reverse complement strand
ACAGCTGTATCAAAACCGGAGTTCTTTGTATAATACCATGAATATCAACCCTCGGGATGAAAATGGGGTTCCGCTATTTGTGTGGGAAGGCGAGCATTATTACCATCCGGTGCTCATCGGTCAGCGTTGTCAGCAGGCTTTGAGCGATTATCATAACACCCACAGCGAAAGTTATCTTGATTTTGTGCGTTCTTCTGTGTCTGCATTGAGCGCACACGCCACACGCATTGAAGATAAAACATTATTTCCGTATGGCTTTGACTTTTCACCAGGGCACACAGACCACACTTATCTGGCACCCTGGTATTCGGGCATGGCACAGGGGGTTTTGCTGTCCTTATTTTCCAGAATGTATTATGTAACAAATGAGGCAAGGTATAAAGAATTAGCGGATTCCACGTTTGCTTCGCTGGCTGATATCCAAAGCCCTTTTGCCTGTGTGTATGTATCGGATTCAGACACATTGGGGGTGGCGCCAGGATATTATTGGGTGGATGAATACCCCAATCCAGAGCAACGTTATGTGCTCAATGGCTCCATTATCGGTTCTTATGGATTGTATGACTATTGGTGGGTGTTTGGAGACAGGCGCGCCCACAAGCTTTTTAGCATGCAGCTAAGCAGCATCCGGGATAATATCTTGCTGTTTCGCAATCCGGGAGAGGTGAGCAGCTATTGCCTCAGATTCAAGTTTCAAGATCCCTATTATCACGATTTACACCAGAAACTGCTCAATCAATACTATCTCTATACCCAAGATTATCACTTCCAAGCTGTGAGCAATCTGTTTTATGCGGATCACCACTAAGCTCGCTACGCTCGCGATGAATTAAGAATAATGAATGACGAATGATTGGGGGCGTGTCCACCACGTATTTATCCACAAAAAAGAACCCCGGAATATCCAGGGTTCTTGTGATACACAATATTTATGGAAGTTTATTTCACAATCAGCATCTTACGGGTTTCGTTTATCGAGGGGGTGCTGAGTTTATACAGATATATTCCGCTGGGGCTGCGGTTGCCATGTTGGTCCAAGCCATCCCAATGAATCTCTTGGTTGCCTTCGTATACATTGAAAACCCTCACCAGGCGTCCCTTGCTGTTATAGATGCTTACGGTGCCATGGTCACCGGCTTTCACATCCACCTGGAAACTGGTGCTGGATTTGAAGGGATTGGGATATGCATTGCCCAGCTTGTTTAGAGTGGGGATTTCAGGTATAATCTGTCCGGTAATGGTTACGTTTACCGGACCGAAGAACTGGGAGCCGGTCATATTTACCACTTCCAGCCAATAATGATAGGTGTGGTTGATTTCCACATCGTGATCCTCATGCTGATAAACCGCTTGGGAAGATGTGTTTGTGGCTCCAATCAAGAGAGGTGTGATGATCATCGCCTCGCTCAATTGGTCACTATCTGAGCGCAATACCTTATAGCCCAGCATATCGGTTTCAGATTCGCTTACCCACCGGACTGCCACAAAACCCTGTGTATTGGTGGTGGCAGTGAAGGAGGAGAGTTCCACAGGGGTGGTCCCGGGTATGCATTCAAAGAATATTGACTGGTTGGATTGGATGTTTGCCACGGTATGTGTGGATGGAATCCAAGTACAGCCATCCATCTCAAGATGATAAACGCTGGTGGAACCGGTTACTTGGGAAATGGTGGCAGGTGTGTTCAATGCTGTATCCACTCCATCTTTGAAGATACGCGCGCCTTGGGGAGCGGAATCCACATAGACGTTGTAGCCACTGATGAAGGTTTCGGCCTGCATAAAAATCCAAGTATCCCAAACACTGTCCCTGTAATCAGCAACTGCCAGTTTGATATGATTTACCTCACCGGGAATCACTGTGGCATTGAGGGAGATGGGCACTGTGAAACCGTCACATTCGATATCATAGGTTCCCGGGATGGGTACATTGCTGATGTAGTAGGATTGGTTGATGGTGTGGTTGATGGTGCCGATGGAAATGGGGGTGTTGGTGCCCGGGATCAGGGCGATATTAACGCCATTGAGGAAAAAAGCGAATACATCATGGTAATCAATATATTCCTCGTATTCATCCGAACCCATCACAAAGGTGAATTGCAGGTTTTCTGTATCGGGTATAAAATCGAACTCCAACACGGTGGCATCATGGGTTATATCACCTGTAACCAGAGCGTCGAGATCTGGATCTCCTGGAAGAAAGTTATTAAGCGAAGTACCATTAAGCTGATTGGGACCCACCGCCAAGGTGGCTGCTCCCGTGGAGAGGATGATGCCTTCGTCGATGCCAATCCCAGCAGCGCTTCCACCCGTAAACATTCCAGAAGCCACGTTGGCTCCTGTATAAACTATATTGGAGATGGTTACACCACCTCCTACCAAAGCTTGCACCAAATCATGTGCGGTTACACCACCAGTCATGTCTGTCACGCTGATGGTGGCTCTTTGCGGGCCATTGGGAAGTGGAGTGTTTTCCACTTTTCTGTTCTGTGCCAATAAGGGGATCATCCCCAAAACAAGAACCACAATAAAAATCAAATGTAGTTTCTTCATTTGTTTCTCCTTGTTCTCCAAGCTTGGAATCCCCAAGCTTAGTATGTTTTTATTAGTTTCCCGAAAGACCAGTGCTGGAGATTGTTTGTCTCCCACCCGGATTCAATCCCGGAAGCCATAACTTATCAAAAAGCATTGTTTGGCAGCCTGAAAGCGCTCGCTTAAAACCCATACTTTTCAATAAATCTTGTGGGTAATAGTATAATGACATTCAGGATAATGCCAAGATGTTTTTTATGCTTATTATTGCCTAATATTAAGAATGCCTACTAAGGATGTTGAAGTTATGCTACATGAATGCCGTGTTTGATGCTCTGATGAGGGTTTCTGGAGTGCCTATCAGCTCTTGTGCTTCCAGAGGAAATTGTGTGATAGTACTTTGCTGCCTTGCCATAGTTTTTCCAAGCGATAGCAAAACAGAAAATCTAAATTATTGCTTGACACAATGTGGATAAATTATAGTGATGGAGCCTTGGATATAACAGGAAGCAAACCTAAGGGATTTATTATGAAAAGGACAAGCTTGTTTTTTGTGAGTATACTGCAGAAGTACGATGCGTTTGCCCGTGTGGGGCTTGCGTTTGGGCTTCCGAACGGGCGGAGGCAGGAAGATGGTTTTTTACGCTAAGGGTCGGTGAGGATCGTATGCAAAGTCTTCAGTTTTTTAAGCCCCCAAGCCAGGAGGAAGCAAATGCCTGCCGAGAGATTGTCTAATTGCGAAAGATATCATATACTAAAATAAATACATCCAGCCAGAAGGAGAACCAAACATGAAAAAAGCCCTCATTATCAGTATTGTCTTGTTGTTGCTGTTTTCGATGATTGCCTGCGGGAAGAAAAACCAGAAGCAGGACGGCTCAATCGATGTGGAAAGCAGAACGCACACCGGCGCCATTGAATTGGAAAGCGATTTCTCTGGAGAAATCTATCTTGATGACGAGTATATGAAGGATATCTCTCCCAGCGAAGCTATCACGCTAAACGACGTGCCTGTTGGCGAACACACTGTAACACTGGAATATGCAGGCAAAACTCTCACTCAGGAAATCACGGTAAACCGCAATGAAAAGAGCTTTCATAGCTTCAAAGAATCCATCAAGTCCATCAAAATGACCCGCATCGATGGTGGCTCATTTTGGATGGGAGACAGAGACGGCGAAAGCGATGAACTCCCCGTCCATCAGGTTAATGTGTCATCTTTTTTGATGGGAACTTATCAGATTACTCAAAAAGAATGGCAAAGTGTGATGGGCTACAATCCTTCACGCTTCAAGGGGGATAACCTCCCGGTGGATAATATCGATTGGTATGAAGCTGTTAAATTTTGCAACAAGTTAAGCTCGCTGGAAGGGCTCACCCCCTGTTACAGCGGAAGTGGCGTGAATACCAAATGCAATTGGAATGCAGATGGTTACCGCTTGCCCACCGAGGCTGAATGGGAATTTGCCGCTACAGGCGGAAATAATAGCAATGAGTATACTTACAGCGGCTCCGGCAGCATCGGTTCAGTTGGCTGGTACAGTGGAAACGCAGGCGGAAGAACCAAAGCCGTGGGAAGCAAAAAACCAAATGAGCTCGGGATCTATGACATGACCGGAAACGTGTGGGAATGGTGTTGGGATTGGCATGATGAATATTATTATTCAAACAGCCCCAGCCGTGATCCCAAAGGAGCGGATTCTGGCAAAGAAAGAGTGTTTCGCGGTGGTGCCTATAACAGCGCAGCAGTTCACTGCCGGAGTGCAAACCGTGGCTTCATCTATCCAGACAAGCCTGGAAACATCGTTTTGGGACTTCGTGTAGCAAAAAAATCCAGATAAGACTTTGGAGATGGGGGAGGTTCTTTTGCCAACCTCCTCCCTTCCCCATTAGATGTGGTTGTGATGTGGTTGCCTCTCCCAGCGGATTGCTGGGTATCACAACGGCATCACAACCACATCTAATAGGGGCGCTAGCCGGGGGCTCGCTTTGTGAGCAGGGGACAGGAGGCTCGCTTCGCTCGCTGTTGAGAGCTTGCTTTCCAAGCAGTTGAGAGGCGCCAAGGCGCCAGTTGAGTGGTGCTGCGCACCGGTTGAGCGCTCACTTTTAGTTCGCTGTGGGAAAGTGCTGGCGCAGCTGTTGGGAGCTCGCTTCGTTCGCGATGAATAAAGAATAATGAATGACGAATGACGGGCGCGGGGAAGGCTTGTATCCGATAGATTTAATTCAAAATACTATCTCTCCGATATTCAGTTGATATTCTAAGTCCACGGAAGGCACAACAAAATAGAATTTGGCATTGACAAAAAACGGCTTATCATATTTTTAGCACTCAACAAGCGTGATTGCTAAGAATAGACAATAATTAATGATATATGGAGGAACAACAAATGGCAAAACAGATGTT
>JAAYQD010000066.1 GCA_012519465.1 Candidatus Cloacimonadota bacterium | reverse complement strand
GCCCCAAGCCTTTGGCATCTTTGATGATACCGGCCGCATGCTGTGCCTTTACACCTATGAAAGCAACATCAGCGATGGCTGGGCAGACCCCGGAACCCACAATAATCCGCCAGAGGTGAGGGAAACCGCCCTGCGCTTTGGCGTGAATATCGTCTATCACCTGATGACCCGCTAATGCCATGAGAATCTGCGTAATCTCCGACGTCCACTTCAAATACAAGCACAAAAGCGAGGCTGACCGCCAAAACGCCGCCCTCTTTCTGGATTTTCTCTCCTCCAGCGTGGGACGCTATGACCTGATGGTGCTCAACGGAGATATCTTTGATCTTTACAACGAATGGAAATACAGCATCATCCGCCAATACTTCCCCGTCTATCACCTGCTTGCCAATATCCGGGAGGCTGGCTGCCGCATCGTTTTTATCAGCGGCAACCACGACTTTTGGTTCAATGGCTTTTTGGATAAAGACCTTGGTATTGAGGTGTATCACGATCAGTTTTATCTGGAGGCGGATGGCATGCGGATGGTATTCAGTCACGGGGATCTGTACACCAGCAACGATGTGCGCTACCAGCTCTTCCGCCGTCTCATCCGGCAGCCTTTCATCAAATGGATTTTCAACCTTCTGCATCCGGAACTGGCGCTTTTCATAGGGGAAAAGATGTCCCGCTCCAGCCGGGTGCGCCGCGTTCCAGGCTTTATGCAAAGCCGCCGCAGCCAAGGTCTGCAAAGCTGGGCAGAAAAAATGATTGGCAGGAAAAAGGCAGATATCGTTGTATTAGGACATAGTCACCGTCCCGGCATCCATGCCATGGGTGGCGGCCATTATGCAAACGCCGGGGATTGGATCAAAAACCACAGCTATCTGGAAATAACAGATGGAAATATAAAACTAATATATCATAACAAGGAGAAAGCCCAATGAGAAATGCGACACTACCGCTGCGCGCCCTCATCATCATCGCTTTGCTGATGAGCCTGAGCCTGCTGAATTGTAACAACACAAGGTCGTCCTCAAAAGCCCCCGCTCCTCTGGAGGAACAATTGCAAAGCAACCCGCAAGAAAACGTGGTGAATCTCACCATGGAAACTACCTATGGCAATATCGAGCTGGAGCTCTGGCCTGATATCGCACCCAAGACGGTGCAAAACTTTATCGATCTATCCGCCAAAGGCTTCTACAATGGCCTTTACTTTCACCGTGTGATACCAGATTTTATGATTCAGGGTGGATGCCCCAACACCCGTGATGATGATCGCTCCAATGACGGCTCTGGCAGCCCCGGATATCAGTTTGAAGATGAATGCTATGACGATGGCGAGCCCATCACCGGTGTAGTGAATGACGAAGATACCGCCATGCTGGTGTGGAATGAGTATATCATCCCTTATATGCAGACAAACCAAAACCCCCAGGCAGAGATCTTTGAGATTGTGAAAGAGGTGCAAAGCACCCAAAGCGGAGAGCCCATCATGGGCAAAACCGTGGAATGGTATCAAAACCGCACCGGCATCAACAAACCCCTCTCCCAGAAGATTCTCAAAGCCCGGGTGCTGTATTCCTATCTCTGCATGGCAAATTCCGGTCCCAACACAAACGGCTCCCAATTCTTTATCGTTACCAACAAAGATGGCGCCCCCTGGCTGGATGGAAAGCACACCGTGTTTGGCAGGGTAGCCTCCGGTATGGACGTGGTGCATAAGATCGAAAACCTGCCCCGCGACCCCCGTGACAATCCCAACAAAGAAAACCAGGCATTTATCAATAACATAACAGTGCAAGAATAAGAAAAGGATAAGAACCATGGCACGCAATTCCGAATCTGCCCTGCTTGGCGAGATCCTCTCTTGGCTGAGGCAAAATCAATATGTATATCTTGCCACTTGTGATAAAAAGCAGCCCCGGGTGCGTCCCATAGTGCTCTATTCTTTCGAAGACCGTTATTTCTTTACCACCTTCAGCGGCAATTCCAAAGTGGCACAGGTGAATGCCAACCGCTGGGTGGAAGTATGTGTTCCGCTGCAGGAGGATGGCCACAATGGCTACCTCCGCCTCAGCGGGATTGCCAAAGTGGTCACAAATTCCAGCCTGAAAGCGGAAGCGGCAGAGCATTGCTACTTTTTTGATCAATTCTTTGGCGGATATGACGATCCGGATTATGCCCTCATCGAGTTTGAACCGGACTATGCGGAATATCTGCGCCCCGGAGAAAACCACACCCAGGGCTGCAGCTTCCGCCGTAATTAGAAGGATGTAAGCGCTTATGAAATCCATATTTACCTATGAAGATGAACACTTGGGCAAGAGCTATCTCGTGATCCCCAAAATACGTGAGATAAGCACCGCCCTGGGCAACGTGGTGATCACCTTTGATAATGGAGATAAGATCAGCGTGGACGTGGCGGATACCAAAGAAGCCATCAGCCACATCCTGGAGGCTATCGAAAAGTTTTATGCGTGATCAACCCATGAGGTTCTTATGATATTGGAAAGTTACAATCCAATCTTCCTGGCATTGTTGGGCACCTTGTTTACATGGTTTATGACGGCGCTGGGCTCTGCATTTGTAATCTTTTTCAAGAGCATCAAAGAGTGGCTCTTGGATACCATGCTGGGCTTTGCCGCCGGGGTGATGATAGCCGCCAGCTTTTGGTCGCTCTTGGATCCTGCCATAGAGATGAGCAGTGGCTCCCCCTTCCCCGCCGTGATTGGTTTCCTCTTGGGCGGCGCCTTTTTGAGATTGATAGATTTGCTCTTGCCCCACGTGCACACCGCCCATGGTGAAACAGAGCGGGAAGGCATCAAAACCCCCTGGGGCAAATCCACCCTCATGTTTTTGGCAGTCACCCTGCATAACTTCCCGGAAGGAATGGCAGTGGGCGTTGGCTTTGGCGCTTTGGCACATGGAGGAGACGCCACTTCCATTGCGGCAGCCATTGCCCTCACTTTGGGGAT
>JAAYQD010000065.1 GCA_012519465.1 Candidatus Cloacimonadota bacterium | reverse complement strand
TTGACCTAAAATATCGTCTCTGGTGAGACTCTTTAAGGAGCTCGCTTTCGCTCGCGATTAATCAAGAAGGAAACATCAACTCAAAATAGACCTGGCTTTAGGACACTAACACCTATCACCTTTTTTACCACCAACTCAAAATAGACTAGGCTTTAGCGAAGCTCTGAAACCTGAAACCTGAAACCTTGCGAGCGCAGCTCGCATCCCCTGTTCACTGTTCCCTGCGGCGGAACGCCGCCTCTCTGGCCTCTGGTCTCTGGCCTCTAAGCTCGCGCAGCGAGCTCCTAACAAAACCCAATATAATCCTTGACGAAATATAACGGTTGAGATATGGTGTGTAAACAATTTTTGAATGTGAGGATGCTATGAAACGTTTATGCTTTCTGATTGCCGTAATTCTGTTGCTGTCCAGCCTCTCAGCAATCGTGGTTCCTTTTTCTGATGTGCCTGTAATCACGGATGCCAACATGCTGGGTTCCTTTGAGCGGATCACTCCTGAAGACGGGAAGGGAGAAAATCTAATGACCAAGGCATGGCTGTGGCAGGATGGCAATGATTTGGTTGTTTATTTTGAGGCGGAGATTGATGATACTTTCCAGACATCTGCTGCCAAAATGCGGGATAGGAGTGGCGATTCTTCGGACTATTTGAGGGTGCAGCTCATCACCCAGCCGGATAGTTATTTTGCCTATTATTTCCTGTGCTTTCCCGATGGTGGTTTGTATGATGGCACCCGTGGCAAGAATATGAGTGTGGATTATTCCTGGGATTGTGGCTATAGCTATACCAGCAATTATACAGACACCTTGTGGAAGCTCACCGTGCGTATCCCCTTGGCGGAATTGCGTTTTGCCAAAGAGCCTCCTTATGATTGGAAGATTATCTTGGGGCGTTATCATTACCAGAAAAACGAGATGTTTTCCAGTCCTTATGCAGTATCGAGCATGGGTAATGATTATTTCACCACGGGCACCGATATCCGCTTGGAGCACCGGGTGAGCCGCCAACTGGATATCAAGTTCAAACCTTATCTGGTGCGCAGCTATGATCTGATGGCTAAGAGTAGTAGCTTTGATCCGGATAACCTGGGGCTGGATATCAGCCTCAATCCCAGCCAGCATACACGCATCAAGGTATCTCTCAATCCTGATTATTCCGATGCTCCGCCGGATTATGCCAGTGACGATTATAACCAAAAAGATCCACCCTATTACGCTGAAAACCGCTATTTCTTTAGCGAGGATATCGAGGCATTTGTGGTAAACGACGATATCTTTTACTCGCGTAATATCGCCAAGCCCAGCCTGGCATTCAAAGCCACCGGCTCTGGCAATACCACAACTTGGGGCGTCTTGGGTGCTTTGGATCAAAAGATCACTGATGACGGGGATGTGATCAATAATGACGACTACTTTCAATTACTTTCCCTGCGTAATGACAGGGCAAAGCTCACCTGGGGATCCAGCCTGGTGAGCAGAATCAATGACGGCTATTACAACCAGGTGGCACTGGCATCAATAAGAAGCGAATTTGCCAAGGATTGGTGGGCTGGCGGCGAGCTGGCAGGCAGCTATCATAATCAGAAAGCATCCGACCCAATGTGGGGATATGGTGCCGATGCCTACCTATCCTATCAGCCGCAACCGTTTAATGCCACACTTTACTATATCCACCGCTCTGCTGATTATAATCCGGAGGCAGGCTATTTCTACAATCCGGATCAACAAAGCGTCACCCTCAACCTGATGTTGCAACCCCCGGAAAAAGACAGCTATCTGAGGTCCT
>JAAYQD010000064.1 GCA_012519465.1 Candidatus Cloacimonadota bacterium | reverse complement strand
GAATTCCCTGCAGATCTGGTTGATTACCGCCTGCCTCCCAAGATTTTGCAATCCATCTACCTGCGCATGAAGCACCTGCTGCCCAAAAGCTATGAACAGCTGCAAAGGCTGTCAAACGTGCGCACACCGCTGAGCCGGGAATTGATAGTGCATATCCTCAATCTGGGTGACCGGGAACAGTATTCCCTCTTGAGTGATGCTATTTATAACGAAATCCTGATCAAGCGTGAAAAGCACTATTACTATACCTTCCCGGAGGCGCGGCAGAAGTTTTGGGATGAAACCCCGCAGGAGACCAATACCGAGATTTCCAGGCGTGTACTGCAGTTTTATGAGGATGTATTGGTGGATGATGCAGAGACCTGCATTGGACTGATTGAAAACGCTCAATCCGCTGCAGACCTGCTGAGCGAACGCAAATACTATCTGCGCTTGTATGATATCCAAAGTGAAGACTTTGAACAGGAAAAGGCTTATGCCGCCATCATGAATGTGTTGAGGATAGATTTTGAGCTGGGACCACCCTCTGAGGAGGAGCCAGACAAGCTCAGCATTCCCGCCTCTGAGATCATGATGGACCTGCGCAAGTTCCACGATAAAACCGAGGCCATTGGCTTTTACCTGCAGGCTGGGTTCGTGGAACAAAATGCCGATAGGATACCTGAATTCTTTGAGAAATACTACGTACTGGGCACCCTGAAGCTATTGGCGGAATCTCACCGTGAAGCCAAGGAGATGTTCGACAAGTCATTGGAACTGGCTATAACTGGCAAACAGCGCGTGCAGGCACTTTTGTATCTCTCCCGGATTGCCACTCAGGTGAGTAATGAGGCGGTAAAGAAGATATTGGACAGGATCGATCCCAAAGAGCTTACTTTGGAGCTTCAAATCATCTATACAGACAGGCTGGCAGTATATTGGTCTGCCTTGGGAGAATATGACCAGGCGATCAAGATAATTGAGGAATTCCTTGCCACCTTGCCGCCTGAACACGATAATCAGGCAATGATATATCTGGCTGCCATGCATAACGATTTGGGCGTACTATACAGTATCCAAAAGAATATCCCTGAGGCTACAGAGCATCTCAATATCGCCCTCTCCATCTGGAAAAGACACAATATCAAACGCTATCTGGGCCTGATCTACAACAATATCGCAGACCTGTATCTCAAACAGGGCTTTACCCTGCAGGCACGTGAGTATTCCAGCCTGGGCTACAAATACAGTTCCGAGCTCAATATCACAATCACCCAGGCGCATGCCAAGCTCAATCAGGGCGAGACCAATATCAAGATGGGAGATTTTGAGCTGGCGGAAAAGAATCTCTTGGCAGCACGGGAATTGATCACTTCTGTGGGCAGTAGCAGGCATCTGGATGCCATTCAACGCAATCTGGCTCTTGCCAAAAGCAAGATCCGAGGCTTTGGCTATTATTATCAGTTTATCAGTGAAGCTGAACCGAAGCTGATAAAAGGACATATCGCGGAGATTAATCCTCTGGTAAAGACCTACTTCTATTATCTGCACGAAACAGCAAACCTGAAAAGGCTGGATCACCTGATACGCAAAAACGTGCATATCAATTACAAACACATCAATGAAGAGGAGTTCTATCAGAATATCCTCAGCCTCACGGCAATGAGCGCCGGCGACTATAACACCGCCCAGGCAGAGCTGAAACAGGCGATGTTCTTTGCCGGTGAGGTAAACAATAACTATGCCATCGCCGTGTTTAACGTGTTGCAGGTGAGCTGTTACTATGGCTTGAAAGAATATGCAAAAGCCCGGGAATTGGCAGATTCCGCCCTGACGCCCATCCGTGAAAATCGATATCGCTATTGGGAAACCAAGATGCTGATCTTGATTGTGAAGCTGGATTTGATGAATCCGGAAGAGCCCCTGAGAGGTATCTTGCGCAGGGTGAATCGGCTGTTGGAAGTATGCACCAAGCATCTTTACTATCAATTGGAAGTGGAGCTGAGGCAGATACGCCTGCAGATATTGATCGAGCTAAGCCTGGACACCCTGGCAAATACCGAGTACGAGGAATACCGTCAGCTCTTGGAGCGCATCACCGATGGCATTGAAGAGGAAGACAGGGAAAACTATCTGCAGGTGGCATACTATAATATCAAGAACCTTAAAAAGCTGAATGCCCTGCCCCTGGCATCGCGCCGCAAAGACCTGCGCAACCGCTGGAATGAGCTGCTTTATAACATCGTGAATGTGAACAGCATCGAAAGGGTGAAATTCCTGATTGAAAAAGGCTTGGAACGCGTGCTGTGCCCCGCTTCCTTCAAGCTGATGACGTATTCTGAACAAATCTCAAACTTCTATTGCTTCCACTCTTACAACAGCGCAGAAGATGAGATGATCCCGCCAGAGCTGCAGCCTCTGATTGACAGAGCTTTTAACACAGACAGTCTGGTGGGAACCAATATCCAGGGTGTGCATGCCATGATCATCCCCCTGATATCCGGCTCCTCAAGGATAGGGTATCTGCTGGTTTTTGATGAGGGAGAGCTGGAGTATACCCGCAACGAGATCAACCTGATGCGCAATATCAAACAGCATTTGGCTGCGCTCATCATCCGCGTCAATGATTATGAGCAGATTACCATGCGCATGAGCAAGATGAACGAGCTGATGCACATCTCTCATGAATTGATGAGCATCGTGGAGATGTACAACCTGGAATGGGAAATAATCTCCAAAGCGATAGATTTTACCAATGCCACACGTGGATTTCTGATCAGGCTGGATCATGATGGCAACAACCAATACCGGGTGCAGATGAATAACCGCAAACAACCCCTTGCCACGGTGACGGGTATCAGCAAAACAGCCATTGGTCTGTGTCAGGCTACCCTCAAGCCTGTAATCAGCTATAATGCGCAGGAAGACCAAAGCTTCAAAAACTCCATCAGCGTTCAGGATTATGGCATCCACTCCATCTTTTGCTGTCCCATCTTGATCAATGACCAGCCGATTGCCTGGCTTTACTTTGATAATATGGGCGAGAATAGTCGGGAGATGTATCTGAATGAAGATATCCTCAGCCTCTTTCAAGCCCAGGTGGCAATCGCTTTCAAGAATGCCACCCAGTATGAAGCCGTGATCCAAAAGAGCCATGAGCTAAGCGAATTTGAATCCCTCAAAAACGAATTTATGGCGATTGTGGCGCATGAACTCAATACGCCGCTCACCACGCTGCAGGGATACGTCTCACGCCTCAAACGCAAGCTGTATGCCGATGAGGAGGAAAAGCAGGATTTGATTTCCAGGCTCGAATCCTCCGTGAGAAAGCTGATCATCAGCAGTGGTGATATCAGCACCATGAATTATTACAACCTGCAAAAGAGCCTCACCAAGGCTCCTTGTGATATATATGAGATATTGGAGCTGGTGCAGCAGGAGGTGGATATCCTCTCCCGCAAGCGCAAGATGTTTATCAAGCTGGAAGTGGAAGAGAATCTGTCTGAACTGCATGCAAACTGGGAAGCCATCCATCGCATGGTGCACAACGTTGTCTTGAATGCCATCCGCTTTACAAACGACTTTGGCACGGTGGTGATCGGCGCCAGACGCTCTGTATTTCCCACAGAAAAGATAAACAACCGGGAAAGCCTGGTTATCTTTGTTCAGGATAATGGCATTGGCATCCCAGAGTATCAGCTCAAAAATGTGTTCAGGAAGTTTTATGAACTCAATGAAATATACGCACACAAATCCGGAACCGTGGAATACCGCTCCAGCGGGTTGGGTTTGGGCTTGGCTACCGCCAAACGAATCGCAGAACTGCATGGTGGAGAAATCACCATCAAAAGCAAAGAGAATGAGGGAACTACGGTGTTTATGATATTACCCTTTAAAGAAAGCAAACAGGGGTTTACCACATCATGAAAACGATGCTAAAACGACTGTTGATGACGGTGATATTGGCTGCCACTTTATCTGCTGTGTTTGCCATGTCACTGAGGGAACAAGATGATTATACCTATATCGTGAGGCTTTACGAGATGGGGGATATTGAGGAGGTGATGGCAGAGATAGAGTATTTTAGGCTGACCTATCCCAATAGCGAAAAGATGCCCTATCTGCTGTATATCAATGCCAATATCTGGCTCAATGAGGCAAGGTGGGAAGAAGCCGCCCAAATGTATCAGGAGCTGATGACTGTGCCCCTGCAAACCGAGATAAAGGCTGATGTGTATCTCAACTATGCGATCTGCCTGTATAGCATGGGAGATGTGCAGTCTGCCCTTTCCATGCTGCTGGAATTGGGACGCTTTACCGAACACCCCTATTACCAATATCAAGGCAATCTCTGGCGTGGGAAATGCTATCGTGATATGGGGCAATTGCTTTCTGCAGAGCATGAGTATAAAAAGGCAATGGCAATAGATGACAACGATAAAGAGATGAAGTATGATTACTTTAAGCTGCTCATACTGTTGCAAAGAGAAGATGAGGCCTTTCAGATAATGGACCGGATGGCTGATGACGAATACGGTCCAAACTATCGCCTGCATTGGCTCAAACACCTACTTTATGACCAACGCTTTGCAGAGATGGATGAATTCCTTGCGCAAATAGAAGACCCTCAGGAGCTGGAATCTGAGCCCATCAAGCTGCTTTTACTGCGTAAGAATCTCACTTTGAACAATCTGCACGAAGCCCAGGCCCTCCTGGACGAAATGCCTCAATCTTCCCACAGCAGCTACTATGGTGCCCTGCTGCATCTCAAGCAAGGAGAAGTGGCTGAGGCTGATTCTGTGTTTCGCATCCTGGTGAAAGAGGCCGAGCCTGAGATACAGGTTCTCTCCTATCTTGAACACCTCAAAATACTGTATGCCAGTGATCCGGCAAGGGCATACAAGCTTTTACAGGATTATATGAATGCTCCTCTGCCCTCTCAATTTCGAGGACAACAACATATCCTGATGGCAAGCTTTGCCGCTCAGGAGGGAG
>JAAYQD010000063.1 GCA_012519465.1 Candidatus Cloacimonadota bacterium | reverse complement strand
ATCATTTGTAATAAGGCTACTTCTACGCAGAAGAAGGTGGCGGCAGCATATCTAAGGCATATAGCTTCCGATGAGAATCAGGCTGAGTGGAACAAGGTCAGCGGCTATCTGGGCGTGACTGATTCCTGTTACAAATCTGAGTTCTTTGTTGAGAGTATGAAGGATCCCAATCTTGTTGCCATTGCTGAAGGCACAAAGTATACACATGCACGTCCTAATACCAAGTACTGGCGTGAAATGTACACCTACATGGTGGATTATCTGGTTGACTTTACTAAGAACCCCGATAAGTATGACGCTAAGGAACTGAACAGTAAAATGGCTGAATACTGCCAGAGCATTATCGATGCAAATTGATATCGCTCGGACATAATAAGGCCTGCATGAAAAAACGCAATCTGCGCTAAAACTATGGCGTGTTCCACACTGCGTTAGTAGATTTGGAAACAGGTGCATGCAAATTAAATGAAAACTTTGTTCGTTTGTCTGGTAATTATATATTACAGATGTAACATTTTAACTGAAAGATTCATAATGAAGTCCAGCCGAACGGAAAGAAGAAAAGCGCAGTTGCCAAAGTTTGAATGCCAATGCTGTTTCCTGTCAGTTTAGAGCATGGTGAGAGTATATAAAATGAGGTATAAACAAATGGCAATTATTATGAAAGATATCAAAAAGCAGTATCCTGGTACACATCAACCGGTTATGGAACACTTTAATCTGACTATTCAGGAGGGATCCTTTACTGTGTTACTGGGTCCCTCCGGTTGCGGAAAGACTACGGTTCTGCGAATGATTGCCGGCCTGGAGGATGTGACGGCGGGCAGTATCTACATTGATGACAAGAATATTACCAACTTGGACCCCGGAGAAAGAAACATTGCGATGGTGTTCCAGAACTATGCCATCTATCCGCATATGACGGTCCGTGGCAACATCGAGTTTGGTCTGAAAAATTATAAAATCAGCAAATCTGAAATTGCCGAGCGCGTGAACTATGTGTTGTCCATGTGTGACCTTTCCGAATATGCGGACCGGAAGCCCAACCAGCTTTCCGGTGGACAGCGTCAGAGGGTTGCACTTGCCCGTGCGATCTCTAAGTCGCCAAAGGCGTTTTTGATGGATGAGCCTCTTTCCAATCTGGATGCCAAGCTTCGTAACCAGATGCGCTCAGAAATGATCCAACTTTACAACCAGCTGGGGTGCACTTTCGTTTATGTGACGCATGATCAGACAGAAGCTATGACCATGGGGACTGATATCGTGGTAATGTATAATGGAAAGATACAGCAGCATGGTTCCCCAGAGGATATTTATAACAATCCGGCCAATCTTTTCGTCGCCCAGTTCATTGGAAATCCCGGCATGAATACTTTGCAGTTCTCTAATGGAGGATTCGTGGGATTCAGGCCGCGGGACGCTCGTTTTGGGGAAAGCGAGAGCGGACTTAATATCAAGGGGAACGTCCTGACATGTGAATTTTTGGGCTATGACTATAACATTACAGTGAATACTGGAATGGGAAATGTCGTTATTCGCACGAAAGATAGGAAAGCGGTGGGGGATCAGGTCTCGATACATGCTGATCAAAAAGACCTTTTCTATTTTGATAAGAATCAGAATCGCTCTACGGAGATACAGACAGGAGAGGTGGTGAAAGTATTTCATGTTGACGCATAATCCTATTGCTTTTCAAAAACTGGAGCTGCGACAGCGCAATAAGGGATATCGGCTGTTGAACCGACTGCAGAAAAACCCATATGTGCTAGTAAGTCCATCTGTATTTTTCGCATTGTGTTTCTCCGTTTATCCTATGCTCTTTTGCATCTATGTTAGCTTCCATAACTGGGATTTAACACGCAACACCATGGAATTCGTGGGACTTGAAAACTACCGTTTCATCTTTACTAATGAAAGTTTTCTCAAAGCCCTGAGTAACACGTTGATTTTTGCGTTGACTACTGTACTGATTGGCGTGATTTTGAAGGTTCTCGTCGGTGTTTTCCTGAACCGGAATAAATTCTGCCACAACCTAGTACAGACCATCATTTTCACACCACATATCATTTCCTCGGTTGCCATCGCAGTGGTATTCATGTATCTGATGTCCACCAACGGCGTGTTCAACTACGTGCTAAACTTCTTCGGAATCGACAGCATCGGCTGGTATCAGGATCCTAAAACGGCTCTGATGTCCATCATTGTTGTTGCAATTTGGCAAGGACTTGGCTACGGAGTGCTTATTGTTATCTCGGGGTTGAAATCCATACCGGATTATATCTACGAGGCGGCACAACTCGATAAATCCAGCAAGACAAAAACCTTTTTCAAGATCACGGTGCCGCTGCTTTCCCCCACTATTTTTTTTCTGTTGGTTACCTCCACCGTTACTGCCTTTACCAGCTTTGACGTGGTCAAGCTGATGACCAACGGCGGTCCGATGAACTCCACTAGTGTGCTTGCATTTTATATCTACCAGGAGGGTATCTCATTCCTGCATTATGGCCGCGCTATGGCCGCATCCGTGGTCTTGCTGGTGATTACATCGGTATTGTCGTTGTTGAATTTCGCGATGGTCGGTAAAAAGGTTCACTATCAGTAAAGGAGATTATATCATGAAAAAAAGACATTTAATAGTTCGGATTGTCGAGTGTATTCTGCTATGTACGTTGTTTATCATCTATGTGTTTCCGTTCTACTGGATGCTTATTTCTTCTTTGAAGACTACGTTTGAAGCGATTTCTGTGACGCCTGTGTGGTGGCCGAACAAATTGATGTGGCACAACTATGTGGACGCTTGGAATCAGGCTAATTTTCTGAAATATGGAATGAATTCCATTATTATTAGCTTCGGTGCAGTGATTCTCTGCCTTGCCTCAAGCGTACCCTGTGCCTATGCGTTTGCTCGTATGGAGTTCAGACTGAAAAAGCCGCTATTTGCAATTGTGCTCAGTGATATGCTGATCCCCATCCAGTGTACGTTTCTTCCAATTTTTATCATGTACTCTAAGCTTGGCTGGCTGAACACATACCGCGCTCTGCTCATTCTCTTTATCTATTCAGGCTTTACGATATTTTTTCTGCGTAATGCATTCATGCAGGTCAACAATGAAGTGCTGGAGGCAGCGAGACTGGATGGAGCAAGTGAGCTCTCGGTGATGTTTCGCGTGATATTCCCCATGGTGAAACCGGTTATTATCACGATGGCTCTGCTTATCTTTTTGATGCGGTGGAATGATTATTTCTGGAACCTTGCACTGACTACCAATGATGCAGTTCGTACTCTACCACAGGCGGTCAATGCGATTACAAAGGTGAAAGACGGCTTTGTTACCCGATGGGAACTGGCAATGGCGGGCAGTACAATGCTGATGGCACCCATGCTGATTCTATATATCTTTGCAAATAAGAAAATCAAAAATGCCTTCGTCTATTCTGGGATTAAATAATGGTTACGAAAAAAAACTGGTTTAAGAAGTATTTTCGGGGCTATGAAAAACGTTTGGACTTCACGCGGGATATCAATCCGGTTGATATCCGGGCGTCCCGCTGGTCGGCAGCAGCGGGATACCTGTTCTTTTTCATTCCACTGATCTTTCATGACGACAAAAAATTTGCGAGATTTCATTGCAATCAGTCCTTTCTCATATTCCTAATGTCCACAGTGCTTGCGACATTGCTGAGCCTGATACCATTTGTCGGTCCTATACTGGTTGCACTGGTAGAGATCCTCTGTCTGACACTGGCAGTGCGGGGGGTGGTTCTCGCGTTGCGAGGGAAGGCAGTGGGCATTCCGCTGATTGGATGGATCACGTTGGTGAGTTATCGCTTCCCTGATTAATCAATTTGATATCGTTTACCTGACCCAAGGATGCTTGAAAAAGGATGCTTGAAAAATGAGCAAATCCAGAAACTTTACCAGGATACAAATGATACTGACTCAAAGT
>JAAYQD010000062.1 GCA_012519465.1 Candidatus Cloacimonadota bacterium | reverse complement strand
GCTTCATTGACCAGGGTATTGACCAGCTGACCTTTCAGGTTGTAGATCTGGATGCTTACAGGACCAGCTTCGCGGAGGCTGTAGCGGATGGTGGTTTCAGGATTGAAGGGGTTGGGATAGTTATCCTGCAGATTGGTGCTGATGGCGGGGATACCCGTATCATCAGAGCTCACCAAATAACCGCCATCACTGTGCACGCTAAAGTCATCCACGTAGAATACGAAGGAATCGTCGCTGATGCAGCGGATGGCAATGCGTACCGCCTGGTTGTCATAAGCACTGAGGTCGAAGATATATTCAGTCCAGTTGGCAGGAGCTTCACTGAAGGCACCGTTCACCCACTGGAAGCCTTGCTGCACGATGGTGGGAAGGAGGGACACGCCCACGCGGAATCTCTCCAAACCATAAGTGGTAGTGTGGCTGCGGGCATAGAACTTGATGGCGCTGCCGGTTCCCATCTGGATTCTGGGGGTGATCATCCAGTCGTTGTTGGGAGGATTGACAGCGGCAAAGCTGGCTGCCATCTTGCTGCCAGCATGAGGATCAAGCCCGGTAATGGGAGGCACTGTGGCGCTGGGGTTGAAGATGATGTAGGCAAAGGCGCTGCCGGAATTCGGGAATTGAATATCGCTGAAGCCATAGGTTTCAGAGAGGTCAACGTCCAGAAGGGTCCAGGGAGCAAACAATGTGGCAAAGTCATCATAGTTTTCAAAGCCATCTTCAAATACAACCTCTGCCATCTGCAGATCCACAGTCACCTGGATGGTGGCCTGGGGAGACTCACCGGTGGTATGGACGGCAGATACGCCGTAGGTGTAGGTGCCATTGGGCACTTCCAGCTCGGTATAGGTGGTGGCAAGGGGATCGTTCAAAGTGGCTATCAGCACGTTGTCACGATACACTTTAAAGCCAGCCACGGCACGGTCGGAAGCGGGGAGGTCTTTGTGCATTACATCAAAGACAGCCCTATCCATGGTGATCTGAGGAGCTTCCACGATGGGGGTAAGCGGGATATTCTTCATACCGCTGCCCGTGGCGACGAAGGTCTCGATCAGCCAGTTATAGGTAAGGGAGGAGGCGATGTTGGTGAGGGTATCCCAAACACCATTGAGGTACATCATATTGCCTTTGCCTTCGATGGGAGGACCAGCATCACAGCCGGCGGGATAGCCAGTCTGGGTGGCAGCCTCATAACCAATATACACATCACCGGTGGTGGGGATGGGCACGGGGGTATTGAGGACCACGGTGTTCCATTCGTCTAAGATGAAATTGGGTACCAACTGGGAGGAAACAAGCGTTCCGGCATTGGATGCACTGCCGCCAGTCCAGACCTTCACGGTATACACACAGTTTTGCTCGTTGGGCACAAAACGCATCTGAGAAATGGTGCCGCCTGCCACGCTGGCAAGATCGGCCTGGGTAAAGCGGTGAGCCACGGCAAAGGTGGCGGCGCCGCCGGTACCAATGCTGTTACCAAGCACGTCGTTACACCAGGTGATCCAGTCACCCTGTTGCGGGGCTTCCGGGCTTTCCCAGTTCAAGGTCACGTCACGGCCTTCAACGTCGGCAGTGAGGTTGATGGGAGGTGCTGTTTCACCATGGATGGTGGCGGTGGCAGGGCCTGCGGGCTCGGATTCACCGGCAGCATAGACAGCGGTAACTGTGTAGCTGTAGGTGCCAAACGCAAGACCGGCATCGCTATAGGTGGTGGTGGCAGGGTTGGTGATGGTATGGATGAGGTTGCCATCACGATATACCTTAAAGCCAGTGTGGTTGCGCAGCTGGGTGTGTTGAGGTGTCACATCAGTATGCACCACGGAGAGGCTGGCTTTGGGATAGATGGGGCGAGGAGCTTCTGCGATGGGGGTAAGCTCAATCTTTCTCAGATTGTCGCCGCTGCCCACGTAGGTCTCGATCAGCCAGTTATAGGTAAGGCTGGAGGCAAGGTTGGTGAGGGTATCCCATTCACCTTGGAAATACATCATATTGCCTTTGCCCTGGATGGGAGGACCAGCATCGCAACCTGCGGGATGGCCGCCCTGGGTGTTGGCTTCATAACCAATATACACATCACCGGTGGTGGGGATGGGTACGGGGGTATTGAGGACCACGGTATTCCATTGGTTGATGGTAAAGGTGGGCACTACCTGTGAGGAAACAAGGGTTCCTGCACCGCTGGCGCTGCCGCCTGTCCATACTTTCACGGTATAAACGCAAGCTTCGTGATTGGGCACGAATTTAACCTGAGTGATGGTGCCGCCAGCAACGCTGGCAAGGTCTGCCTGCGTAAAGCGGTGAGCCACGTCAAAGGTGACCACGCCGCCGGTACCGATGGAGTTGCCAAGCACATCGTTACACCAGGTGATCCACTGTCCTTCCGGAGGAGGAGGTACGTCGCCAGGGGCGGTCCAGTTAAGTTCCACGGTGTTGGCGCCCACTACTTCTGCGGTGAGGTTGGTGGGAGGATCAAGCACGGGAGCGATGGTGGCGGTGACGGGGCCTGCGGGATCGGATTCGCCACCATCATAAATAGCGGTGACGGTGTAGCTGTAGGTTCCGGCTTCCAAGCCGAGGTCGTCATAAACCAGGGTGCCGGCATTGTTGATGGTATTGATCAACACGCCATCACGATACACTTTGTAACCAAGCAGGTCACGGGTGCTGGTGGTGCTGGCGATACCGGGGATGGGGATGCCGGTGGTGCGGGTGAGATTACCCATAAAGGCACCGGCATAGGGTCCCTGATAGATATTGGAGGAAGGTGTGCCGAGGCTCACGTCGTCCACGAGGAAGAAGAAAGCGTCATCGGACACACATTGGATGCCCACACGCACTTCCTGACCGGCATAAGCACTGAGGTCGTAGCTGTAAAGCGTCCATGCTTCAGGGGCAGACACATAGCTGCCGGCGCTGATGATATTAAAGTTTGCAGGGGCGGTGCCGCCATTGGATACACCAACCTTGAATCTCTCCAAGCCATACTGAGAGGTGTAGCTGCGAGCCCAGAAGTTGAAGTATTGACCTGCCTGAGGCTCCAAAATGGGGCTGATCAGCCAGTCGTTATTGGCAGAGGCTGTGGCTGCAAAGCAGGCTGCCATCTTGTTGCCGCCGTGTGCATCAAGTGTGGCAAGAGGAGGATTGGTGGTGCTGGGGTTGAAGATGATATAAGCCTGGGCTGCATAGGCGTTGGGCCAATCGGTGCCAGTCATACCATAGGTAGTGCTCTGATCCACGTCCACGGTTACCCAGGGATCGAAGGTGAGAGCAAAGTCTGTATAAGTTTCAAAACCATCTTCAAAAGCATCTGGCGGAGGAGGGGTGGTTCCGGGTGCCAGCCAGCTGAGATGGACGTCACTGCCGCTAACTGAAGCGGTGAGGTTGACGGGGGGAATTATGTTGTCGATAGCTTCGGCAATGGAGATATCATCCAGATACAGATAGAACATATTGGCAGGGCTGTGGCCTTTGAAACCAATGTAGTAGGTGCCATTGGTGGGCACTGAAAAGACTGCGGAAGCCTGTTGATAGGCATCATTGGTGATATTGGTATTGCTGAAAAGCTGGTTGGTGAGTGCAGCAGCGGTGGGTGCGGTGCCCCAATACACTGAAAGAGCTTCGGGGAAGGAAGCGCTGTTTGCACGGTACCAGAATTTGAGCTGATAGGGGTTCTCTGTATCCAGAGCCAGAGGAGGGGTGATCAGCCAGTCATCCATGGGAACATCAGCATTATAGCGAATGCGCATGGAATTGGGGGTGCTGTGTGCATTGGCATCAGCAAAGGTTTCCCAAGTGTAGTTGTCACCATTGAGATTGAGGGTGCTCCATCCCAGAGGCAGAGCGGGAGGGGTGACGTTGTCAAAATTCTGGTTGTAGGGGAAGGTGCTGACAGTGGGGTCAGCAAGGGTGGTAAACTGCCAGACAGGACAATCTGTGGCATCACCAGAAGTGTTGTAGGGCACGATTTGCCAATAGTAGGTGGTGGCATAGTTGTAGCTTGCAGTATGGGTGTAGCTGTTGCCAGTTACAGTGGTGCCATTTACAAGGTTGTTGGGAGGGTTGTTTGTTCCCAAGAATACCTTGTATCCATCCACTTCACCGCCGCCGCTGAGCCAACTAAGCACAGCGTTGATGGCAACGTTGGTGGCATTGTTGACAGGGTTGGGGGTTTGGGCAGCGCTGGGCACGGAGCCTTGCTGTACGGGAGCAAAGGTGAAGGTGAGCCCAGAGGCAGGGAATACATCAGCAGTCAGATCACAGGAGGCATTGGCGGCTGTACCGGCAGTGGTGGCAGCCCAATCCGTGGTAGTGGTGCGATTGTTAAAATCTGCAGCGGATTCGCCTCTCAAACCAACCTGTACGGTTCTTGCAGTAGCAACGGTAAGGGTGTTGAAATCACCATAGACGAATTTGATGACGTTGTCTTGTTCGTGAAGTTGAATCTGGAAATTTAAGACATCGTTTTGGGTGGAAGTGGGGCTGCGACGGTAGTTTTTCCATTGGATGGTAAAAACGCGGTTGGGCGCAGTGCCACTGAGCAGATACATCAAAGACCCGTCATCACGGCTCTTGATGTCCCCATTGAGAGCTACCGCAAGGTTGTTTGTGCCAGTGGCGGCACTGATTGCGGTATTGTTGTTCACAACAGAGGGTCCAAAAGCTATATAGCCTTTGGTTGCCACACTGATGGCAGTGTGATCTTCTCCGTTAAAATTGAAGGTGAAGCCCAGGGGGATATCGTCAAAACTTACGTTTGTATTCGTGTTATCTCCCAAGAGCGTGCCCCCACTAATCTCTGTGTATGTGCCCAGAGCGCTGGTGAATGTATATTCATCAACGTCTGCCCACATGGTCATGGCAACTGCCACAAAGACTATGAGGAGCAAGAGTTTTGGCATAGTGATGCGCATAAGTACTCCTTTTCTTTTGTTATAATACTATTAAAAAGTGTAAGGCCTATCACTCCAAATAGAGTTGGTACCTCAGTTTGGTCATCGATTCGGCATTGGCAATATATGTCAAGAGAAACTTGCAATTTCCGTTCCCGAAATAGAAAGACTGTATTTTGAAGCTCGCTGCGCAAAGTCAGGAGTCAGTGGATAGAGGGGCGTGTGGTTCCAAGTGCCAGGTTTCAGGGCTCGCTACCGCCAGAAGGAAGTAGTTCCCTGCTTCTTCCCTTGTTGATACCGTTGTGATGCCGTTGTGATACCCAGCGGTTTGCTGGGAGACACAACGACATCACAAGCGCATCTAATAGGGGAGGGGTACGCTATGCATGCCAGTGGATAGTGAACAGGGGGGGCTTGCTAACGCTCGAAAGAAGGCGGGCTGCCCCCTCTTATATTTGACCTAAACTGCCGTCTCGCT